>NZ_JBKQOT010000191.1:0-8752 GCF_052145395.1 Roseiarcus sp. | reverse complement strand
TCGTCAGCTTCAACCTGCTTCTCAGCCATTGCACCACCGTCTGGCTGCAGGCCGATCCGGAGGACCACATGGCCCGCGTCGCCGCCCAGGGCGACATGCGGCCGATGGCCGCGAGCGCCGAGGCGATGGAGGACCTGAAGTCGATTTTGGCCGGCCGGGCGGCGTTCTATTCCAAGGCGGACCTGAGAATCGACACCAGCGCCCAGCCGCTCCTGGAGACGTTTCAGATTCTGCGCGCCGAAGTGAGGCAGGCGCTGGGAATGCCGGTCTAAAGACGATGAGGGTCACCGGCCTCAGCAGTGACAGGGCCGGACCCACACTGATCGGCAATTCAAGTTTTTCGCAAGGCGTGGAATGTCCTGGTAGACTCATTCTTGAGCTAAACAAGGAAAAGCGCGTAGAATTCACTGGATTGTTCGAGAGGAATTGCCGATGGCTGAGAGCGACCGCGAACGGATGATCCGTCAGTATGCTGCCGGTGAAATTTCTTGGCACACGATGCGGGAGCGGGGTTTTGACAGTTTCCTCGACGATTTGGCTGGTCTTGGCGCTCTTGGCTTGCGCCAACCCGTCGCGCCGATGGAGGGACCAAACGTCGAATCCCAGCAGCGCGCCAGCGCCCTGATCCGTGAGGCCCTGAAAGCCCAGTCATGACCAAGCGTCTTGGCCTGATTGTCACAGATGCGTCACCGCTCATCACTTTGGGGGCGGCGCAGGCCCCAAATCGTGGATTGGATTCGCGCGAACTTCGGGCAGGTCGAGATTGTCCCGACGGAAATCTACGCCGAATATGAGGCTTTGCAGGCGATCAATCCGAACATGCGTTCCAACGGGCGGGGTGAGCAGGCAGCGCTTGAAGTCCTGGCTTACGAGGTGGCGTCCCATCCCGAGTTGCAGGCGCTCCTTTTGCTTGAAGACAGCGACATCCGCAGCCGGGAATTTGTGCGCCTGCTGCCGGAGCGTGTGACTGCGCTTTCGACCGGCGATTTGCTTCATGAACTGGAGTCCGCCTGCCGCATTCAATCATCCGACCAGATTCTCGACGAGGCTGCCGCGCGCGGGTCGCAACATCGAAAAGCAGAGGCAAACGATTGCGGGCGAGCCTGCGCGAGCGCTGCTTCGCGAACAATTGTTACGACGGAATGAACCGAAGGGCGGAGGATAGGCCACGTCGTGTCGAGTTCGGCGGAGACTTGTAAGGGTACTTGTCTCGGCCTCGAAGATGCATTATGATGCATACCCAGTGATGCACTAAACTGCCTATCGAGGAGCGCCCCATGAGCCGTCCCGACCCGGTCGACTACCAGACCGCGCCAGAAAAATACCGACACTGGAAGCTTGCGTTCGATGGTCCGGTGGCCACGCTCAAGGCCGATTTCGACGAGGACGGGGGCTTGCGTCCCGGCTACAAGCTGAAACTCAACAGCTACGACCTCGGCGTCGACATCGAACTCGCCGATGCGGTCAACCGCATCCGCTTCGAGCATCCAGAAGTGCGGACCGTCGTCGTCACCAGCGGTCGCGACCGCGTGTTCTGCTCGGGCGCGAACATCTTCATGCTCGGCGTCTCCAGCCATTCCTGGAAGGTGAACTTTTGCAAGTTCACCAACGAGACCCGCAACGGGCTGGAAGATTCGTCGAAACATAGCGGGCTGAAATTCCTCGCCGCGGTCAACGGCTCCTGCGCCGGCGGCGGCTACGAGCTGGCGCTCGCCTGCGACGAGATTTTGCTCATCGACGACCGGTCGAGCGCCGTCAGCCTGCCGGAGGTGCCGCTGCTCGGCGTGCTCCCCGGCACCGGCGGCCTCACGCGTCTCACCGACAAGCGCCACGTCCGCCACGACCTCGCCGACGTTTTTTGCACCACCAGCGAGGGCGTGCGCGGCCAGAAGGCGGTCGACTGGCGGCTCGTCGACGCGATCGCCAAGCCCGGCGAGTTCGCCGCGGCCGTCCGCGCGCGGGCCCTCGCGCTCGCCGAGCAGAGCGACCGTCCGCGCGAGGCGAAAGGCGTCGCGCTGACGCCGCTCGACCGTGCGATCGAGCCGGATGGGCTCCGCTACCCGCATGTGTCCGTGACGATCGACCGCGCCGCGCGCACCGCGACCTTCACCGTCAAGGGACCGTCGGGCGATCAGCCGCAGGACGTGGCGGCGATCGAGTCGGCTGGGGCGAACTGGTATCCGCTTGCGCTCGCGCGCGAGCTCGAGGACGCAATTTTGTCGATGCGGACCAACCAACTCGACATCGGCGTCTGGCTGATCAGGACCGAGGGCGATCCGACCGCCGCGCTCGCCATGGACGCGACGCTGCAGGCGTTTAGGGACCATTGGCTGGTCCGCGAGACCATCGGATATCTGCGCCGCACCTTCAGCCGCCTCGACGTCACCTCGCGCAGTCTGTTCGCCCTCGTCGAGGAAGGCTCGTGCTTCGCCGGGACGCTCATCGAGCTCGCGCTCGCCTGCGACCGCATCTATCACCTCGCGTTGCCTGACGATTCTGCGCGCGCCCCGAGGATCGCGCTGAGCGCGGCGAACTTCGCTGACTATCCGATGGCGAGCGGCCAGACCCGGCTCGGGCGGCGCTTCTATGACGAGAAGCCGGCGCTCGAAGGCGCGAAGGCGAAGATCGGCGCGCTTCTCGACGCGGCCGAGGCGCAAAGGCTTGGCCTCGTCACCAGCGCGCCCGACGACATCGACTGGAGCGACGAGGTGCGGCTCGCGGTCGAGGAGCGCGTGTCGCTGAGCCCGGACGCGCTGACCGCCATGGAGGCGAACCTGCGCTTCGACGGACCGGAGACGATGGCCACCCGCATTTTCGGACGCCTCACGGCGTGGCAGAACTGGATTTTTCAGCGGCCGAACGCGGTCGGCGAGAAGGGCGCGCTAAAAGTCTACGGCAAGGGCGAGAAGGCCGCCTTCGACTGGAACCGGGTCTGATCGGAGTTTTCCATGGAGCGCGTTGACGCAGCAGTCATCCGGCAGCACCTGATCGACCCGGAAATCTGCATCCGCTGCAACACCTGCGAAGCGACCTGCCCGCTCGGGGCGATCACCCACGACGCGCGCAACTACGTCGTCGACGCCGGCAAGTGCGATCTGTGCATGGCTTGCATCCCGCCGTGTCCGACCGGCAGCATCGACAACTGGCGGACCGTGCCGCGCGCGAGCGCCTATAGCGTCGAGGCGCAGTTCGACTGGGACGCTCTGCCCGCGGAGCTGTCCACCGACGAACTCGCCGCCGCGGGCGTCTCGGCCCTCGACGCTGTGGGCGAGGCCGCCCCGTCTTCGCCTTCGGCCGCCGACGCGGAGGGGGAGGGCGTCTTCAACGTCGCCGACTACGCCGCCGTGATTCCGCCCTGGTCGGCCGCCCACCCCTACGCCAACCTCTACGGGCCGCGCGCGGCGGAAAAATTCGTCACGGCGACCGTCACCGGCAACGTGCGGGTGACGCAAGTCGGTCGGGAGTACGACACCCATCACATCGTGCTCGATTTAGGCGCGATGCCGTTCCCGGTGCTCGAGGGCCAGTCGATTGGGATCGTCCCGCCGGGCCGCGACGGCGAGGGACGCCCGCATCACCCGCGGCAATATTCGGTCGCAAGTCCCCGCAATGGCGAGCGGCCCGGCTACAACAACGTCTCGCTCACGGTGAAGCGGGTGCTCGAGGACCACCAGGGCCGCCCGGTGCGCGGCGTCGCCAGCAACTACCTCGGCGACCTCGAGGTCGGCGAAAAGGTGAACGTCACCGGTCCGTTCGGGGTGAGCTTTTTGATGCCGAACCACCCGAAAAGCGCGATCGTCATGATCTGCACCGGCACCGGCAGCGCCCCCATGCGCGCCATGACGGAATGGCGCCGGCGCCTGCGGAAGTCCGGCAAGTTCGAGGGCGGCAAGCTGATGCTGTTCTTCGGCGCCCGCACCAAGGAAGAGCTGCCCTACTTCGGACCGCTCGGGAACCTGCCGAAGGACTTCATCGACATCAACTTCGCCTTCAGCCGCACGCATGGGCAACCCAAGCGCTACGTGCAGGACTTGATGCGGGCGCGTGGCCCCGATCTCGCGCTGCTGATCGCCGACCCCAACGCCTTCTTCTACGTGTGCGGGCTCAAGGCGATGGAGGAGGGGGTCGTGCTCGCGCTTCGCGACGCCGCGCGCGAGGGCGGCCTCGACTGGGACGTCGTCGGTCCCGCGCTCAAGCGCGACGGCCGGCTGCACCTGGAGACCTATTGAGGCCGCACCGCATACTCCTAGGGGCATACGCATGAGGTTCGCCGAACTCCACACCGGGCAGACCATCGAGACCGGCTCCTATCTCGTCACCGAGGAAGAGCTTCTGCGGTTCGCCGAAGCCTACGATCCGCAGTGGTTCCATGTCGACCCGGAGGCGGCGTCGAAGGGACGGTTCGGAGGCCTGATCGCCAGCGGCTGGCACACCTGCGCCATCGCCATGCGGCTCGGGGTCGACGCGGCGCTCAAGGACTCGGACTCGTTCGCCTCGCCCGGCGTCGAGCGGATCCGCTGGCTCGCCCCCGTCCGGCCCGGCGACCGGCTTTCCCTCACAATCGAGGTCACCGGCAAACGGCGGTCCGAGAAACAGCCCGGCCTCGGCATTTTGAGCTGGCGCTGGCGCATGTTCAACCAGAACGCGGAGGAGGTGCTCGAGTTGACGGCGACCAGCCTGTTCGACGTGAACGCGACGGCGAGATGAGCATAATAGTGCAGATTTATCCGTCATTAGGCGAGCTCCGATCACAGTTTCAGCAACATTATGCATCGAGACTTGACAGAACTGCATAATAATGGTTTCTAGCAGGCGGCTGACCATCAATCGGGCCGCGCCCGGACCAGAACTTCGCGAGGAGGAAACATGAGCTCCACGGACCCGCTGACCGAGACCCCGGAAACCGTCCGGGGCGACCATTTCATCGAGATCAACACCGACGAGCAGATCCCGAACAACGTCGCGCTGTCGTCGGACAAGCAGCTCCAGCGCGCGCTCGAAACCTGGCGGCCGAAATATCTCGACTGGTGGCAGGACATGGGCCCCGAGGGCTTCCAGACTTCGGAGGTCTATCTGCGCACCACCGTCGGCGTCGACCCGACCGGCTGGGCGAAGTTCGGATACGTCAAAATGCCCGACTACCGATGGGGGGTCCTGCTCGCGCCCAAGGTGGAAGGCCGCACCATTCCCTGCGGCCGGCATAAAGGGGAGCCCGCCTGGCAGGAGGTTCCGGGCGAGTATCGCGCCACGCTCCGCCGCCTACTCGTCGTCCAGGGCGACACCGAGCCGGCCTCGGTCGAGCAGCAGCGCTATCTCGGCGCGACCGCGCCGAGCCTCTACGACATGCGCAACCTCTTCCAGGTCAATGTCGAGGAGGGCCGCCACCTCTGGGCGATCGTCTATCTCCTGGTCAAATATTTCGGCAAGGACGGCCGCGAGGAGGCGCAGGCCCTGCTCGAGCGCCGCAGCGGACAAGTGGACAATCCGCGCATCCTCGGCGCCTTCAACGAGCGCACGCCTGACTGGCTGTCGTTCTTCATGTTCACCTACTTCACCGACCGCGACGGCAAGATGCAGCTCGCGGCGCTGGCCGAGAGCGGATTCGATCCGCTGTCGCGCACCTGCCGCTTCATGCTGACCGAAGAGGCGCACCACATGTTCGTGGGCGAGACCGGCGTGCAGCGCACGATCGAGGCGACCTGCGCCGCGATGGCGAAGGCCGGGATCAAGGACCCGAACGAGGTCGAGGCGGTCCGCAAGCTCGGCGTGGTCGACCTGCCGCTTCTGCAGCGCAAGGCGAACTTCCACATGTCGGTCACGCGCGACCTGTTCGGCGGCGAGATTTCCAGCAACGCGGCCGAGTCGTTCAGCGCTGGGCTAAAGGGCCGCTTCAACGAGGCGAACCTCAAGGACGATCACGTCCTGACCGACGCGACCTATCCGGTCGGGCGGGTCGTCGACGGCAAGATCGTCGAGGACGAGGTCCCGGCGCTGCGCGCCATCAACGCGCGCCTGCTCGACGACTACATCAAGGACTGTCAGGGCGGGATCGATCGCTGGAACAAGGTGATCGAGAAGGCGGGGATCGCCTTCAAGTTCGCCCAGCCGCACAAGGGCTTCAATCGCAAAATCGGCGAGTTCGCCGGCAAGCGCATCAGCCCTTCGGGCGAGGTCCTCACCGAGGACCAGTGGCAGGCGGAGAGCGGCGCGTGGCTGCCGAACGACGCCGACATGACGTTCATCGACTCGCTGATGAAGCCCTGCCACGAGCCCGGCAAATACGCGAGCTGGATCGCCCCGCCGCGCGTCGGCATCAACAGCCAGGCCGGCGACTTCGAGTACGTGAAGATCGCGTGAGGTTGGGGTGGCGGGGCATCCCTTCCCCTTCCGGGGGAAGAGCCTGCCCTCGGGCCTGACCCGAGGGTGGCGCGAAGCGCCGGATGAGGGCCAGCGTAACGCGCGCCGGCGGCGTTGGACGGTCGCCAACGACTTCCTAGGCGGCGGAAGCCCTCATCCGTCGCCTTCGGTGGCGCCTTCTCTCCGAGGGAGAAGGGGGGGCGCCGACCCCGATGCGCGTAATCGAGCGCCTTGGCGGCGTCGGGTCGGCCTCGAGCGCCGCGAGTACGACAGCGTCGGCCGCTAAGCTGATTCGCCCTTTCCCCAGCTCAAAGTCACCTTGAAGTCGGCTTCGCCCTCGCCCGAGACGATCCAGAGGTCGCAGTCGCCGCTGATTTTCGCGCCGAACTCCATCTCCACCTTGTCGGGGCGTTTCGGCATCTTGCCGACCGACGCTTCCAGCAACTCGACGAGCTCGCCAAGCGAACCGAGCGCCTTCTTGAAAGCCTCGCCGCTTGCCTTGGCGAGGGTTTCCGCGACGCCGACCTCGGACAGTCCCGTGTCGTCGCCGGCGCCGAAAAAGACTTTATGGTCTTTGGACAATTCGACTATCATGCGCGCGGACATGATCGCCCCCAAATGATCGAGACCGCGCTAGCCTACATCTATTCGACTGCGCCGCGTCAACGGTTCGTCGGCTGCGGCGCGGTGATCGAGGGCGAGTGGGTCGCGACGTGCCGGCACGTTTTGCGGATGGCTCTCGCCGAGGCGGGCGAGACGGCCGACGCTCTCAAGGTGATCGAAATCGAGTTTCCGCACGGCCAGGACGAAAACGGCGCGCCGCTACGCAGCCGGGCGACGTGGATCGACGACTGCACGCGGCTCGGCGGCAAGGCGCCCGACCTCGTCCTGATCGAGCCGGAGTCGATCCCGGATACGATCGCTCGCCTGCACCCGGCGATGCGCGAGCTATCTGAGGTTGGCGACGGGCACGCCCACGTCGGTCTGATCGGGCGGGACAAGGCCAATCCCAGCGGCCTTGTCGACCGCGACGTTTCGGGCGAAATCCGCTCGGGCAAGGACGCCCGCGGATTGCGACAATTCACCGGAGACAAACTCGCGGCGTATTGGACCGATCGGGGCGCAAGCGGGTCGCCTGTTTTCGTCGGGATCGGCGAGCAGCTTGCCGGCATTCTGTCGTTGTCGGAGATCGGCGTGAACGACGGGAAGAACGCCTTGCACGAGGCGGCCATCGTTCCGGGGACGACGATCCGTCGGCATTTGGAGCTGGCCGACTTCTATCGAGCGGCGTCGCGTCTCGGGGTGACGCCAGACGACGCCGCGCAGGCGTTCAAGGGGCTGAGCGCGCAGGGCGTTCCGGTGTCCCGAATGCCCGACAATCTCCGCCGATCCGTGGACGAGGCGCGCGCGCGGGCGGCCGAACCGGCGGCCCTGACCAACCGGGGGTCCGACATCGACGACGCGATCGGCGCCGCGCGAGAGAAACTGACGAGGCTGGACGTGTCTGGCGCGACGGAGCTCCTCGAAGCGAAAATCGCGGAAGAGGAATTCGCCCGCCGTCAGCGGATTGTCCCGCTGCTTGAGGAAAAGGCGGCGGCCGAGCGGATCGGCTTCGACTACGCCGCCGCCAAGGCGACGCTGCGGCGGCTGTTGGAGATCGAGCCTGACCGCGTCTGGTCGTGGATCGAGCTCGGCGATATCGAGGTGACGACAGGCTCGCTCGGCGCGGCGATGCAGGCGTTTGAACGGGCGCGCGAGGCGGCGCAGACGGCATGCGCCGAAGACCCCTCCGCCCGAGACCGCCAACGCGACCTGTCGGTGTCTTTCAACAAGGTCGGCGATGTGCTGGTCGCCCAGGGCGACCTCGCCGGGGCGCTGATAGTCTTTCGCGAGGGTATGGCCATTTTCGAAGCGCTTTCGCGCGCCGATCCCGGCAACGCGGGCTGGCGGCGCGACCTGTCGGTGTCGTTCAACAAGGTCGGCGACGTGCTGGTCGCCCAGGGCGAACTCGACGGGGCGCTGAAAGCCTTTCGCGACGGTCTAGCGATCCGCGAAGCGCTGTCGCGCGCCGACCCCGGCAACGCGAGCTGGCGGCGCGTCCGGTCGGTGTCCTACGACAGGGTCGCCGACGTGCTGGTCGCCCAGGGCGACCTCGCCGGGGCGCTCAGAGCCTTTCGCGATGGGCAAGCCATCTTCGAGGACCTGTCGCGCGCCGACCCCGGCAACGCGGGCTGGCGGCGCGACCTGTCGGTGTCCTACGAAAAGGTCGGCAACGTGCTGGTCGCCCAGGGCGACCTCGCCGGGGCGCTGAAGGCCTTTCGCGACCGTCTGGCGATCCGCGAAGCGCTGTCGCGCGCCGACCCCGGCAACGCGAGCTGGCGGCGCGTCCGGTCGG
>NZ_JBKQOT010000190.1:0-4157 GCF_052145395.1 Roseiarcus sp. | reverse complement strand
CATGCCACAAACTGTTCCAATATCGTCTCCAAAGGCTTGATTCGCGCCTCCAGAGGTAGAATCGATCAGACCGCAGACCCGCAAGACCCGCACATTCCCTCAAATCTTTCCAAATGCGATTCCCCTGGGCCGCGTGGGCGTGGTTTGCGGTGTTGGCGCACGAATTGCTTCGGCCCATGCGCCATGGACGCGCTCGCCAGAACCGCGTACCAGAACCGCGTAGAAGTCGCGCGCCCAAGAAGGATCCCCATGTTCGACACGCTCTACGCCCGCGTCAAAACGCTCGCGCAAAGCCGGCACGCCGAAGCGTCGCTGGCGGCGGTCGCCTTCGCGGAAAGCTCATTCTTTCCGATCCCGCCCGACGTGCTGCTCGCGCCGATGGCGCTCGCGCATCCCGGCAAGGCTTGGCGGTTCGCGCTTGTTGCGACCCTCGCCTCGGTGCTCGGCGGTGTTCTCGGCTATGCCATCGGCGCGGCGCTCTACGACACGCTCGGCCAGTGGCTCGTCAATCTTTACGGCTATGGGGCCAAGATGGACGCGCTCAAAGCGACCTACGCCGAATGGGGCTGGCTCGTCATCCTCGTCAAGGGCCTGACGCCGATCCCCTTCAAGCTCGTCACCGTCACGAGCGGCCTGCTCGGCTACAATTTCCCGCTGTTCGTCGCGCTGTCCGTGCTGACGCGGGGGGCTCGGTTCTTTCTCGTGGCGGGGGCGCTCAACTGGTTCGGCGACCCAGTGCGCGACGCGATGGAGCGCAATTTCGCCGCCGTGCTCGCCGCCTTCGTGGCGGTGACGGCCGCAGGCTTCGTCATCGCGGTGAAAGTGTTCTGAAGGGACTCTGATGGATGTGATCGGGCTCATCCTGCCGCCGTCGCAGGTCGGACGGGCCTTGTGGATCCTGGCCGGCGCGCTGGCGACGCTCGCGGCGGTGTGGACGTTTGAGGCCTACGGCTTCACCCCCTGCGAGCTTTGCCTCACCGAGCGCTACGCCTTTTACGCTGGCGCGCCTCTGGCAGCGCTGACGGCCTATTGCGCCAGCCGGTCGCTGCACGGCCTCGCGCGGGCGCTGTTCGCGCTGCTGGCGCTCATCTTTCTCGCCAACGTCGCGCTCGCCTTCTATCACGTCGGCGTCGAACAGCACTGGTGGCCGGGGCCGACCGCCTGCACGGGGTCGCTTTCCGACTCGGTCGGCGTCAACGATTTGATGAAGTCGCTGAACTCCGTGCGCGTGGTCAATTGCGACGAGGTGCAGCTGCGTATCCTCGGCCTTTCCTTCGCCGGCTGGGACGTCGTGGCGAGCGCGGTGGCGGCGATCTACTCGGCGCTCGCCGTCGGGCTCAAGCGCTGAGGCGAATCAGACGCGCCTCGGCCTGCGGGTCGACCGCGGCCGCTCCGGCGCGCCCGCAGCGGCCAGAATTCTCCGGTATTCGTCGCGCTTCTCGTGAATCGACGCGATGACGTAACCCATCGGCACGCCGAGGTCGACCAGCGTCGCCTCGGCGAGCTGCAGGCTCGCCTCGATCGTCTCCGGGACCGCGTCGCTGACGCCGAGGTCGTAGAGCTTGCGGGCGTGCTCGGCGTCGCGGGCGCGCGCCACCAGGGTTACGTCCGGTCGGAGCCTGCGCGTCGTCTCGACCACCGTCTCGTTGGCGTGCGGCGAGTCCATCGTCACCACCACCGCGCGCGCGGTCTCAAGGCCGCAGCGGCGCAGGTAGTCGGCGCGCGACGCGTCGCCGTAGTAGACGGGCTTGCCCGCCTCGCGGGCGCTGGCGACAAGGCGCGGGTCCGAATCCACGGCGATGAACGGGATCGCATGCGCGTCGAGCATGTCGCCGATCAGCGCCCCGACCCGACCGTAGCCGACAATGATCACGCGCGGCGCGTCGGCGCCCGGCGGCGTTTCCTCGGGCGGCCCGTCGGACCGAGCCCGGGTCAGCGGGTCGATCAACGCGCCGACCCGGGCGAGCGCAGGGATGGCGAGCATCGAGATCGCCACCGCGGTCACCAGCGTCGTCGACAGGGCCCGGTCGATCAGACCGCCGGCGAGCCCCGCGCCGATCATGACGAAGCCGAACTCGCCGCCCGGGCCGAGCAGCAGCGCCATTTCCGCGCTGACCCGAGCGGGCAGGCGGAAGGCGCGCGCAAGGCCGAACAGGACGAGGCCCTTGGCGACGATGAGCCCCGCAGCGATGCCGAGGATCAGGCCGGGACTGGCGAGAATGAGCGCCGGATTGATCCCGGCGCCGACCGAGACGAAATAGAGGCCGAGCAACAGGCCCTTGAACGGCTCGATCGTCACCTCGATCTCGCGGCGGTATTCGGTCTCGGCCAGAAGAAGACCGGCGACGAAGGCGCCGAGCGCCATCGACAGATGGCTCGCCGCCGCCAGGAGCGCGTCGCCGAGCACCACCAAGAGACAGGCGGCCATGAAGAATTCCGCGCTCCGGGTTTCGGCGACGAAATGGAAGAACGGCCGCAGCGCCAGCCGGCCGAAGCCGATGAGCGCCGCCAGCGCCGCCGCCGCCGGGACGAGCGTCTCGACGAGTTGGAGCCCCAGGCTCCGCCCCCCGCCGCCTGAGAAGGCGCTGACCATGACCAGCAGCGGCGCGACCGCGAGGTCCTGGAACAGCAGAACCGCAAAACTTGCGCGCCCGACCGGCGCCGCAAGCCGCTTGCCTTCGATCAGGACCGGGATGACGATCGCGGTCGACGACACGCTGAGCGCAGCGGCGACGACGAGGGCGGAGGTCGGGGCAAGCCCGAGGGCGTACGCCGCCGCGGTCAGGGCGAGTGTGGTGACGACGACCTGCGCGAACCCGAGGCCGAACACCAGCCGCCGCATGCGCCGGATGCGCTCGAACGACAGTTCGAGGCCCATCGTGAACAGCAACGCGACGACGCCGAAGGCGGCGATCCTGTCGATCGTCTCGACGTTGCTGATGGCGACCACGCCGAGCCACGGCGCCTTGGCGCCGAGGGCGCCAAGACCATAGGGCCCGAGCGCCACGCCTCCGAGCAGGTAGCCGAACACCGGGCTGACCCGCAGACGGAAGAACAGCGGCGCGACGCCGCCCGCCATCGCCAGAAACAGCAATGCTTCTCTGTAGAGCGGGAGGTCGAGCGTCTCGTTCAAGGGGCTTCGCCGTTCAGCGTCCGACGACCTTAGTCGATTCGAGGGCCGGGGCGAGCCTCGCGATTGACCCTCGTTGCGTGCTATGTCTGCGCGACGTTTCTGATGAGACCGCGAGGGCCGCCGATGGCGCAGTATACCCGTGATGCAGAATCCGTCGCGATCATGGCGCTCGCGCCGGTCATTCCGGTGCTGACGGTGACAAGCGTCGAGGATGGCCTCGGTCAGGCGCGGGCGCTTGTGGCGGGCGGGCTGTACGCGATCGAGGTCACCCTGCGCACCCAAAGCGCGCTTGCAGCCATTGCGGCGATCGCAAGAGAAATTCCGGACGCAGTCGTGGGCGCGGGCACGATCACCTCGCCCGGGCAGATCGGCGAGGCGGTCGCGGCGGGCGCGCGCTTCCTGGTAAGCCCCGGCGTGACGCCGTCGCTGGCTGAAGCGGCGGCCGGCGCTCCGGTTCCGTTCCTCCCCGGCTGCGCCACCGCCTCGGAGGCGATGGCGCTCAGGGAGCTCGGCTTTCGCGCGCTGAAACTGTTTCCGGCCGAGGCGGTCGGAGGCGCGAGGCTTATCGCCTCGCTCGCTGCGCCCCTGCCGGACCTGCGGTTCTGCCCGACCGGCGGAATCGACCTCGCCAAGGCCCCGGACTACCTCAAGCTGCCCAACGTCGCCTGCATCGGCGGCTCGTGGATGCTGCCGAAGGACGCGCTGGCGAAGGGCGATTACGCGACGGTGGAAAAGCTCGCGCGCGAGGCGGCGGGGCTGAAGGGGGGGGCGTAGCGCCGTCCACACGGCGCTAGAGCGGTATCCGATCCGGATGAATCAAATTGAAACACATAAGCCATTGCAATGTATGATGATTATGCGCTCACATGCGATTCATTGAACGAAGCCGCTATCGCGGCGGAGGCGGAAGCGAGCGGGGGATCGGCGGGATGGAGTGAAGGTCCTCCTGCCTGAGAGGATGGGGTGTTCAAAGCCCACTCTCAGACAGGAGTTTCAGATGGCCGAGATGAGCCCTCTGCGTCGG
>NZ_JBKQOT010000189.1:0-4018 GCF_052145395.1 Roseiarcus sp. | reverse complement strand
CCCGCCGAGTTCGGCGAGGATCGCGGTGTAATAACCCATTCCGCACCCGAGATGGAGGACGCGCTCGCCCCGGCCGACCTTCACTTTGTCGAGAAGAAAAGCCCACAGGCTGGGCTGGCCGTTATTGAGCCAGCGCGCCTCGTCATAGGCGATCAGCACGTCGTGATAGACGGCGGCAGGACCGGTATCAGGAGGAGTCCAATAGGACCTCATGTCCCACGGGCTGAGGATCCGTAAAGGCGGCGGGACCACGAACCGCTCGCGCGGAACGGTCGCAAAGGCCTCGACGACCTCTTCGGCGCTCACCCTTGCGACGAACCGCAACTCCTCGGCGAACCACCGGCGCGCCTCTCGAACTGCGCCATCGCCCATGTCTGGCCGCCTTTCGTGTTCAATTTTTTGCAACGTCGCCGCTAAAGGCCGGCTTCATCAGGCGGTTGCGTGTTTCGCACGCGCCCGCTTTGAGCTATTCTCGCCGAAATAGGAGAAAAAAATGCAGACCCGCCGGCTCGGCCGTACCGATCTCACCATCGCGCCGATCGTTCTGGGAGGGAACGTGTTCGGCTGGACGGCCGACAAGGCCGAGTCCTTCGCCGTGCTTGACCGCTTCGTCGCCGCCGGCCCCGCCGCCATCGACACGGCCGACGTCTATTCGGCCTGGGCGCCCGGCAATCACGGCGGCGAATCGGAGACAATCCTCGGCGAATGGATGAAGGCCCGGGGAAACCGCGCCCGCGTCGTCGTCATCACCAAGGTCGGCTCGCCGATGGGCAAGGGCAAGGAAGGCCTGTCGCCCGCCTATATCGAGGAGGCGGTCGAGGCGTCGCTGAAGCGCCTCCAGACCGACGCCATCGACCTCTATCTCTCGCACTGGCCCGACATGGCGACGCCGGTCGCCGATACGCTCGGCGCCTATCAGCGCCTGATTGAGAAGGGCAAGATCCGCTGGTGCGGCGCGTCGAATCTCACCCCCACGCTGCTCGAGCAGGCGGTCGAGGCGGCGAAGGCGCGCGGCGGCCCGCGCTACGAGGTGCTGCAGCCGGAGTACAATCTCGCCGACCGCGCGGGGTTCGAGCACGGCCTCGCCGACCTCTGCCGGCGCGAGGAGATCGGCGTCGTCACCTATTTCAGCCTGGCGAAGGGGTTTTTGTCAGGCAAGTACCGCACCGAGGCGGACTTGGCGAAGAGCCCGCGCGGCGGCGGCGTGAAGGCCTATCTCAATCCGCGCGGTTTCCGCATCCTCGACGCGCTCGAAGCCGTCGCAGCGAGCCACAAGGCCAAGCCCGCCGAGGTCGCCCTCGCCTGGGTGATGGCCCGCCCCGGCGTCACCGCGCCGATCGCCAGCGCGACCTCGCCCGAGCAGGTCGAGAGCCTGATCCGGGCCACGCAGCTGACGCTCTCGCCCGCCGACATGGCCGCGCTGAACGAGGCGAGCGCGTACTGAACGTCGGCCGCGCGGTCGCAGCGGGAGGCGCGCGTGGCAAAATGTTGCACGTTAACTGTGTCAAATTTCATTGCGACATTCGCTCAAGCCGTGAGCACTTGCCTACAATGGAGACGATGACTGCAATAGTCACTTCCGTGCGGTCAGCAATCGTGAAAACACCTGCCGCTGCGGAAAGCGAGGAGGAACAAAACATGAAACTCAAGGCAATTCCCGCGCTTGCAATGGGCGCCGTCGCTATCTACACACTTGAGACGCTCAATGTCGCCCCTTCGATTGCCGCGGAATCTCTGGTGGTGCAAACGGAGGACGGAGCGATTCAAGGAAATGTGGCTGTCGGCGTCGAGAACTTTTTGGACATTCCCTACGCGGCGCCGCCGGTAGGCGAATTGCGCTGGAGCCCGCCCCAACCCCCGGCACATTGGAGCGATATGAGGCCCGCGAGGGAATACGGGAGCTACTGTCCACAGCTCAAAACGCTCGATTCCGCCAATCTGGTGGTCAACGAGGACTGCCTGGACGTGAACATCCAGCGCCCGATCGGAACCCGCCCGGACGCGAAGCTTCCCGTGTACGTTTATATCCACGGCGGCGGATACGTCACGGGCAGCGGGAACAAGGATGGGCAGGACAGGATCGTTCGCACGAATCCGGTCGTGGGCGTCACGTTCAACTACCGGCTCGGCGCGCTGGGCTTTCTCGCGCTTCCGTCGTTGACGGGTAGCGGTGATTTCGGGTTCGAGGATCAGCAGGCCGCGCTCGGCTGGATCAAGCGAAACATCGCCGCGTTCGGCGGCGATCCCGACTACATTACGATCGGCGGAGAGTCGGCGGGCGGCTGGTCGGTATGTGCGCATCTCGTGGCGCCAGGCTCGCGCGGCCTTTTCAATAAGGCCATCATCCAGAGCGGCGCTTGCGATAGTAAGCCGGCGGCGCAAGCCGAGTCCGGGGGGATTGAATTCGCGCATAAGCTTGGCTGCGCGGATACGGCCTCGATGGTGTCGTGCCTGCGCGAAAAGCCGGTCGCGGATTTGCTGAACGCGCAAGCGCCATATTATTTGTTGACCGACGGAACCCCCGTGCTGCCGACCAATCCCCTGTCGGCCGTGAACGCGGGCGATTACGCACGCGTACCCATCATTGTCGGTTCGACGCGCGACGAGCTTCGCTCGTTCTTCCAGTCGTCGGTCGGCTGGACGGAGGCGCAGTATGAGGACTTCATTCAAAAGAACTTCGGCTCCCATGCGGACGCGGTTCTGAAGCTATATCCTTGGCCGGCGAACGCGGCTGACCCAGCCGCTGTTGCCTACCAAGTGGCCGCCGTAGGCACGGACAATGGAAATCTCGGCGCTGGCGCCATCGAACAGGGCATAGGCGGCTGCGCGACCGCAGCTTTAGCCGCGACCTTCGCGAAGAACGTTCCCGTCTACGCATACGAGTTCAGCCCTCGCAGCGGCCCCGGCTGGTATACAATCGCCGGATACCAGTGGGGCGCGGGCCACGCCACGGAGCTGCCTTACCTCTATCCGTTGCATGACGGCGGCATCGCCGCCTCGGGATTCACCCCGGAGGAAAGCAGGATCGCCGACGCTATGGCTCGCTATTGGGGCGCCTTTGTCATGCAGGGCGAACCGAAGGCGGCAGGTCTGCCAGCTTGGCCGGCTTATTCCTCAAACCAGGGCGTGCTCAACTTCGGCGAAGGCGGGAAGATCGAGTTCATGACAGGGGCGGCGTTCCAGAACGAACACAACTGCGGGTTCTGGGACCACTTCGCGAACGCTCCGTACCCGATGAAGTAGTGCGCACGTGCGAGCGCGGCCTCCGCCCGAAACGAAGGCGCCGCCGCCGTTCGTCGGAGCGCCCGACCCCGGCTCCGCCGCGGCGGCGCCTGATGGCGCGCTTGCAATTTTTTCCCCTTCATTCGCCCGTAAGTTCTTGATAAAGCCCGATTCCGGGAAAGGAAATGAAACTTTCGGAAGGAACGAGAAGGCGTTCGGAAGCCGCCGCGCACAGGATTTAAGGCTTCGGAAGGCGTCTGAAGGAACCTGAAGGCGCGCGGCCCCGGCACGTGCCCCATAAGGCGCCCTCCAGCGCTTACGCCGCCATCTTGCCCAAAATCACGTCCACCGCCTTTTCGCCGATCATGGCCGAAGGCGCCTGCGTGTTGCCGCTGACGAGAAGCGGCATGATCGACGCGTCGACCACCCTCAGGCCTTCGACGCCGCGCACGCGGAGGGTCGGATCGACGACGGCGCGGTCGTCGACCCCCATCCGGCAGGTGCCGACCGGGTGGTAGATCGTGTCGGCGCGCTCGCGGATGAGCTTGCGCAGCGTCTCCGGATCGTCGCGCCCGGTCCCGTAGATGTAGCGTCCCCGGTAGGGCGCGAACGGCGGCTTGCCGAGAATCGTCTGGACGATCTCCGCCCCGCGAACCAGCGTCTCGAGATCCTCCGGGTCGGACAAGAAGTTGGGGTCGATCAGCGGCGCGGTCGCGACGTCGGGACCGGCGAGCGTGACCTTGCCGCGGCTCTTCGGCCTCAGGCCGCAGACATGCAGCGACATGCCGGTGGTGAA
>NZ_JBKQOT010000188.1:0-2806 GCF_052145395.1 Roseiarcus sp. | reverse complement strand
ATTGCAGCTTGGCGACAAAAGTTGGCGGGCGGCTACGCCTCCAAAGACCGACATTCGCGACACGACCGGCGCCGGAGACTCTTTCAACGCCGGCTACCTCGCCGCGCGCTTCGTTGGCATGGATCCTCTCGCCGCTTGCGCAATCGCGCAGGGCGTCGCCGGAGAGGTCATCCGCTGCTTCGGTGCCCTTGCTCCCGTAGAGGCGCTTGCGGGCTACCGCGATGCGCTTCGCGCTCAGTCGTGATCGGTCGGGTTCGGCGCCGGCTATTCGACTGGCCTCGAGGGCCGCATCTTTCACACGGTCTTCGACCGTCGCGTGCCGCGAACGGACATTCGGTCAGTCCTGATCCGAAGCGGCCGGGCCTTGCCCAGAGAGAAAGACCAAAGAACAGGCTCGACCGCTGCCCGATTCGGCGCCCGGCTCTTCTGCGGCGGCGGATTCCCCTTGAAGACGAAGCGCCGGCGGGCCTCATGATAAGCGGGGTCTGGCCCGAAGAAATTGACCCGCATCCGCGCAAGCTCCTCGGCGCGATAGCTCGCAAGGGGCTTGACCCATTCGTCGTCGCGACGCTTCTCGCGCTTCGTCCGAAGCGTCAAGCGGAATGCCGGATCCCGAGCGAGATGCTTCGCTCGCTCCCTCAGTTGGGCCTCAAACGCTTCGGTATCCACACTGAAGGCGTCGTCAAGAAATCCCATCTCCTTCGCCGCCCGCGTGCCGATCGGCTGGCAGGACTGGGTCAACTCCAGCGCCCTCGTCTGTCCCACCCGGCGCGGCAGCGTATACGTCCAGTATTCCGATCCGTAGAGGCCGCCCATGCTCCGGTAGTGGGGATTGAGGACAACCCCAGACCGCGCATAGACGCGGTCCGCGGCCAGCGCCAGCATTGCGCCCCCCGCTCCGGCATTGCCGCGCAATCCGGCGATGACGAGATGGGACATGGTGTTGAGAATTTCGAAAGTGAGATCGTCGATCGCATTGATGTTCCGCCAGGACTCGGCGGCGGGATCGGCGCTCGCCTCGATCATATTGAGATCAATGCCATTCGACCAGAAATCAGCGCCGCCCAGCAGAGCGATGACCCGGGTCGGGCGCGAGCGGGCGTGAAGAAACGCGTCGCGTAGCCGGGCGCACTGGGCCGTGCTCATCGCTCCATTGTAGAAATCGAACGAAAGATAGCCCACCTCATCCTCTTCGGCATAAACGATCTCGCGGAAAGTGCGACAATCGGCTGGCGCATCGATCGACAGTCGCGCCTCCGCCACACCGCGAAGCGGTCCCAAGACCCGCGTCGCCGGCAGCTTGATCCCGGCGACGGGAACAAGTCCCGCATCGCAGAGCCCGTAGCCGATGCCCGCCTGGGCGAGGCAGACCTGGTCCTTGGCCTTCAGATGGGAGATCCAGATGGCGCCATCGATGGTGCCGATGCAGATCGCGCCGTCGCGCTGGGCCAGAACCTGGCCGGGGGGGCCTTGGAGGCGCTCCTCCACATGCACCCCGTAGAAGTAGCAAGTCTTGCCGAGCAACGAGCCGCGGACGCCAGGAGAACTATCGGCCGCGCGGACCTTCCGCACGATCATCGCCGTACTGTCCCGCATCCAGTCGATGGCACGGTCAGCCTGCCGCATCGGTGGCCGCAGGCAGCCGCGCGCATACACCGCCACATCGGACAGCTTCTCGGGCTGCCAGGCGCCGGACCGGAACTCACCCGATTCGATCCGCGCGACCGCCTCAAGCACTCCGCACAAGGCGGCCTCGGTGACCGGACCACGATAGAGGCTGCTCTTCGCGGGGGGATCTTCCGCCACGGCAAACTCATGCGAGGCCCAAATTGCGCCCGCATCGAACTCTTCAGCCGCTTCCAGGATCGTCACGCCCCAGCTGTCTTCGCCGTTGGCTATGGCCCAGTCGAGCGAGGAGGGCCCCCGATCGCCAAGGATGCCGGGATGCACGATCAGGCAGAGTTGGCGCGACCAAATCTCCTTCGGAACGGCGATCTTCAGCATCGGTGCAATGATCAAATCCGGCGGCTCGCGGGAGACGGCGGCGATCATCGCCTTGTCATCCGCTGCAATGCAAACGCGGATGTCGTGGCCACGCTCGCCGAGCTCCATCCACAGACGCTGGCTGAGACTGTTATGGGCCGATGTCAAAAAGAGAATTCTCACAAGCTCTCGTAAGCCCGAGCCGGCGTTCCCATGGGTACGCCCGTGGACGCGGCGAAAGGAGAGACGCTTCGACCGTATTTTGTCACAAACTCCCCCTTTCACGCCCCCTGTTCAGGGGCGCGCCGCCAAATCTCTATTGCCTCTCATTTCACCTCACGCCCTGCTCTGGGCGACCACTACCAGCGTCTCAAGTCCGTAGCGTGATGTCTGTGATCCTCATCACTCCGCGGCGAGGGAGGTGCGAGGTCCGACAGTCTACCGATTCGACAAGTTAGTCGATCCCTGCGGGCACAGCCTCTACGATTGACACGAGGGACGCTGTCGGTACGACCCGCGTCATTTGGAAACCAGCCTCGTCGAGCAGAGCGCTGTACTGGGACGCTGTTCGCTCTTCCCCTCCCGTCAATAGCTTCGCGAGTGTAGAGCCCATGACAGTACGAGCCCGTCCTTACCTCGTGTCGCGATTCATGGGAACTGAGGATAGAATCTCTTCAGTTTGATGCGAGCGTCGTCGGTGGTGAGCTGCCAGTTGGCCGTGACGCATTTCTTGTTTCTGTTTCTGGTCCATGCCTCTGCCTCGGCGGCCAGCGTGCCGATGTCCGGGATTCGCCGGTCGAGGCATTGCCGTGAAAGGATGCTG
>NZ_JBKQOT010000187.1:0-4565 GCF_052145395.1 Roseiarcus sp. | reverse complement strand
AGGGCCAGCGGGACATTCGTTTCCCGCGCCAACAGGCCGAAGACATGACCGCACCCGAAGCGTTCGCAAAGCCTCAACCAAACCCTTGACGACGGGGCGCCGTCCAGACATGCCCTTCCCCCTCGGTTCCGGTACGGGAGGATAGCGCCACGTTCGGCCGCGAGATCTGACGCGGGGCCCGGCGACGCCTCGACTCTCGACCGTCACACTCGTCCGACGGAAGACTGAGCCGGCTCTGGGCTCAAGTGTGATAGGTTTCGGCCGCCTGGAGCAGAAATTTGATGGAGAGCCGAAAACTTGCGGCGATCCTCGTCGCCGACGTCGTCGGCTACAGCCGGCTCACGGGCGCGGACGAGGAGCGCACGCTCGCGCGGCTGAGGGCGCTGCGGGGCGACCTCATCGACCCGACGATCGGCGTGCAGGGCGGCCGAGTGGTCAAGCGCACGGGCGACGGGATCCTTGTCGAGTTCCGCAGCGTGGTCGACGCCGTGCGCTGCGCAATCGAAATCCAGCTCGGCATGGCCGAGCGCAACGCCGGCCTGCCGCCTGAGAAGCGCATCGATTACCGGATCGGCGTCCACATTGGCGACGTCGTCGAGGAGAGCGACGGCGACCTCATGGGCGACGGCGTCAATATCGCCGCGCGGCTGGAAGGGATCGCCAAGCCTGGCGCGATCTGTCTTTCCGAACAGGCCTATTGGCAGGTCAAGGGACGGCTCGACCTCGGCGTCACGGATCTCGGGCCGACCCGACTGAAAAATATCGCCGAACCCGTGCACGTCTATTCGCTCGAAGCCGGCGCTCCGGCAGCGGCGAAACCACTCAGGAGCGCCGCTGAAAGACAGCGGTCCGTGATCATCGCTCTGGCGGCTTTGGTCGTCGCGCTCGCCGCGACCGCGGTGGGCGTCTGGCATTTCCGGTGGGCTGGGGCGAAGGCGGAGCGGGTCGCCGTCATGGTGCTGCCTTTCACGAATCTGTCCGGCGACCCCACCGTGAACCCGCTCGCCGAGGCTGTGACGGATGGACTCACCGACGCCCTTTCCCGCTGGTTTGCCGCGGTCTCCCCCGTCCAGGTCATCGCCAGCGAAACCGCCAAGACCTACGCCGGAAAGCCGATCTACGTGAAGCAGATCGGCGAGGACCTTGGCCTGCGCTACGTGTTGCAGGGATCGCTGCAGCCGGCAGAGACGCGCGTCAGGGTCAGCGCGCAATTGATCGATGGAGAGAGCGGCGTTCAGCTTTGGGCGGAAACCTTCGATGAAGACCGCGCCGATCTCCTCCAGATGGAGGACGAGATCGTCGCGCGGGTCATGAACGCTGGGAGATTGCGTATCGCCGACATCGAAGCGGAGCGCGCGGTTCGAGCGCAGCCGGGCAGTCCCATGGCCCTCGCGCTTCTCTGCGGCGCGAGGGCCGGCGACTATGGGGCGGAGGCCGTCGACCCCGAGAAGAGGGCGGAGCTGTTCAAACCCTGCGATGAGGCGTTGCGTCTCGACCCGCATAACGTCATCGCCCTGGGCGTGCGCGCTGTCTGGTTGTTGGATGGCGTGGACCATGGTCAAAGCGATGACCGAGAGGGCGATCTCAGGCGCGCGAACGAGGACTTGACGACGCTGCTCGCCATCAGCCCCAACGACCCGTACGCCCGCGCGCTCAAGGTGTACCTTCTCAGGCTGGAGGGCCGGCCGGAGGAGGCGATCGCCGAAGGCGAGCGAAACATCGCCCTCAGCCCGGGTTTCGTGCAGACCTATTTCTGGCTCTGCGCGGCCTACACCGATGCAAGGCAACCGGAGAAGGCCATCGACTGCGTGGACAAGGCGATCCGGTTGAGCCCGCACGACCCGAGCCTTTACGGACTGCTGATGACAAGAGCCGGCGCGCTGGAAACGCTCGGACGAAAAGCGGAGGCGCTGGATTGGGTGCGCCGCAGTCTCGCTCTGTCGCCGGCGAGCCCGATCGCGCTGCGTCACGAGATTGCGCTCCTCGAGATCCTGGGGCGCGACGACGAAGCTCGGGAAGCCTACCGGCGCTACAGCGCTCTTCCGGGACCACAAGTCCGGACGATCGCCGAGTTGCGGGCCTGCGCCGCCGTGCCGTCCTGCGCGGTGTCGGAACGACAAATCGAAGCGTTGCGGAAGGCGGGCATGCCCGAACAATGATCCTCGGCTCGGTATTATGGGAAAAAGATAGACATTTAATTCCATTTTTTCGGAATGTCGTTGCCGCCCTTCCGTTTTCGGAATGAGGAAGGCGTTCTTGTGGAGACCAGAGCCATGACGCCGGAGACGATCAAATATTTCGAGAGCCTAACAGCAATATATACGGACAATATAAGGAGTTCGGACTACAGGGCCTGTACGGTCTTGTTTCTCCTTGCGATTTCGATATCGACGATTGTAGCGTTCCGCGACGAGTTGCCTGCTTCGGTCCCCATATTTGTTTTGCTGATTTTCCCATTGTTTGCGATTATTCTTCTCATATTATCAATATATCCGCGCTTTATTGTGACGCCTGGGTTCCCGTTCTATTTCAGACGTTCCATCACTCCCGCCGACTTCGTCGGGCCGCCCGAAGAGGAGAGCGAACTCCTGGCCCTCTTTCGCGATCGCTGCGCCGCGCTTGCAACAATTTTCTATTGGAAGATGCACTACTTCCGGATCGCGCTGGGCATCTCCTTATTCTATCTCGCCATTCTCCTGATCCTCACGTTCGGCGGCATCATTCACGAGCTGGCCTTCCACAGTCCGTCTAAGTGAGACGGCGGATTTGGACAGGCCATTCACAGCGAATGATAGTTATCTGTTGGCGGCAGGTCTACGACCGCTGACCCTCCCATTTGCGATGTTCACGGCCGTGGGCTGCTACGTCCGCAAAACGTCGACTCCTGCCGTTAATCCGTCGCGACGAGCGCCCGGTTTCCTTCTCCGGCGCAGCGGAATGGGCGCCGTGTGTTAGACTTGCGCCATCGGTAAAGGGAGGACACGATGACGGAAGCCTTGAGTGCGCTGGCCAAGGGCGCGCTGAACGATCTCGAAGGCGTGTTCGCCGCCATGCCGGAGGACGCGCTCGACGGGCTGATCGAGGCGATCGTCAAGGCGCGGCGCATCGTCGTATTCGGCCTCGGACGCGAGGGCCTGCAGATGCGCGGCTTCGCCATGCGGCTCTTCCACATGGGCCGCAACGTCGCGGTCTGGGGCGACATAACGGCGCCCGCGGTCGGCCCGGGCGACCTCTTCTTCGTCTCGGCCGGCCCCGGCGATCTCGGCACCGCCCGGGCTCTGGTCGGAATTGCGCGCTCAGCCGGCGCGGTGACCGCGCTCGTCACCGCGCAGCCTCAGGGCGAGCTCGCCCTACATGTCGACGTCGTAACCGTGCTCCCGGCGCAAACCATGGCCAACGACCTGGGCGGCAGGCTCTCGGTGCTGCCGATGGGCTCGCTGTTCGAGACGGCTCAGATGATCGCCTTCGAGATCGCGATCCTGAAGCTCAGGCCGCGCTTCAACGAGACCGCGGAGACCATGCGGACGCGCCACACCAACCTGGAGTGACGCGGACGGGGCCGGCGACGGAAGGGTCGGCGTCGAAATATCTTGCGGAAATTCAGAAGCCATGCTAGGCTTTCCCGGCGATGGGAATTCGCAAGGCGTGGGGTTCGGACCGGCTCCGTTTCTTAAGGATCGTTTCGTTGGGCGGGAGGGATCGGAACATTCCCTTCGCGGCGAAAGCGTAAGTCTTCAGCGCGCTCCTTGCGGAGCGGCTGCGGGAGAGGCGCAACCTTTTGAAATCGTTGCAAAGGACAATGGGAAGATCTTGTCGGGAGTTGGCATGGATTTGGGTTCGGCGCCCTTTCGCCTTGGATGCGCGACCCTTCCGCTTGGGGTCTCGCCGCGGCGCGCGACGATCGCGTTCGTCTCCCGACCCTAAGGCGCCGATGGATTCGCAGATCGGAAAAGCCGCTGGAAGCTGTTGAAAAGGCTCGAAACGGACTCGGGAAGCCGCCGGGCGCCGGCGCGGCTACATCGACCAGCCGCCATCGACAAGGTGGATCTGCCCGGTGGTGAAGGCGCTCTCGCCGGAGGCGAGATAGACGGCGAGCGCCGCCACTTCCTCGGGCCTGCCGAGCCGGCCCATCGGCTGGCGGTCGACGAAGGCCTGGCGCACCGTCTCGACCGATTGGCCGGAGGCGCGGCTCAGCGCGGCGATGCGGCCGTCGAGCGACGGGCTTTCGACCGTGCCGGGGCAGATCGCGTTGCACCGTACGCCCCTGCGGATGTAGTCGGCCGCCACCGCCTTGGTGAGACCGATCACGGCGGCTTTGCTCGCGCCATAGACGTAGCGGTTGGCTACGCCCTTCACCGACGAGGCGGCCGAAGCCATGTTGACGATCGAGCCCCCGCCCTTTTCCAGCATGCGCGGCAGAAAGGCGCGGATCGTGCGGTGCATGGACTTGACGTTGAGGTCGAAGGAGAAATCCCAGTCTTCGTCGGAGCATTCGAGCGCCGCGCCGTGATGGACGAAGCCCGCGCAGTTGAACAGAATGTCAATCGGCCCGAGCGAGCGAGCGA
>NZ_JBKQOT010000186.1:0-2939 GCF_052145395.1 Roseiarcus sp. | reverse complement strand
GACCTCTCCAATACGCTTTACGGCGTGCGCAAGACGGCCGTGCGGAAAGCCGGCGCGCGCGTCCTTACGGTGCAGAACCTGAAGATGGCGCCGATGGTCAAGAACAATTCGCTGTCGGTGTTCGCCGGCCAGATCACGGGCGTCTTCGGCTTGGTCGGCGCGGGCCGCACGGAGACGTTCAAGATCGTCTCGGGTGTGCTGAAGCGCGACTTCTTCAACGGCGGCGAGATGTTTCTCCGCGACAAGTCGGTTCGCTTCCGCGTTCCGGCGTCCGCGGTGCGCGCCGGCGTCGCCTATGTGACAGAGGACCGCAAGGTCGAAGGCTTCTTCGAGACGGCGTCGATCGCGCGCAACATCTATCTCGGCCTTCTCGCCAAGTTCCCAGTTGGACGCACGCTGCTCTCGCGCCGGGAAGCGAACGCCGTCGGCTCCAACTGGATTAAGGCGCTGAACGTGCGGACGATCGGGGACGAGGCGAAGGTCGTTGAGCTTTCCGGCGGCAACCAGCAGAAGGTGGTGATCGCCAAGTCGCTGGTTCAGGAGCCGGAACTCATCATCTTCGACGAGCCGACCCGGGGCGTCGACGTCGGCGCGATCGTCGAGATCCACGAACTGATCAGCCGTCTCGCAGACGAGGGCAAGGCGGTGGTGGTCATTTCCTCCTACCTGCCCGAAATTCTGGCGCTTTCCGATCGAATCCTGGTGTCGCGCCAGGGGAAGGTGGTCGAGGAATTCTCGGCGCTCGAGGCGACCGAAGAAAAGATCATGTACGCTGCGATCCACTGAGGCCAAGCGACTGAATAAAGCCTGATTTTCACCGACGAGAGGAGCGCCATGGACAGCTGGTTCGACCGAGGCGACGTCCCCGAAACCCGCTACGAGCTTCATTACGGCGACCGGCTCGTACGCTGCTTCGCCGATCGCCCGAAAGGCGTTCATGCGATGCTGGAGAACGCCGTCGAGCGCCGCCCGCACGGGACCGCCCTGATCTGCGACGACGAGCGCCTCACCTATCTCGACCTCGAAGACCGCGTCAGCCGGGTCGCGGGCGGCCTCAGAGCGCTCGGGGTCGGCAAGGGCGACCGGGTCGCCCTGGTGCTTGGCAACAGCATCGAGTTCGTCGTCGTCCTGTTCGCCGTCGCGCGGCTCGGGGCGGTGTCCGTGCCGCTGAACACCAGACATCAGCTCGCCGAGAACCGCCACATCATCGAAGACTGCTCGGCCAAAGTCGTCGTGCACGAGCGTGACCTTGCCGACCGCATCCCCGCGCCCGGCACTCCGCCGAGCCTCAAGCACATGGTCTCAATTCGTCGCGACGATGGCGCCCCGCTCGCCGGGCTTATCGGCGCCCGGCCGGTGACGAGGCCCGAGGCGGTCGAAGAGGAAGAGACGGCGACGATCCTTTACACCTCGGGCACCACCGGGCGGCCGAAAGGCGCGATGCTGACCCATTTCAGCATCGCCCATTCCGTGCTCCACTATAACTTCGCGATGGGCCTGACCGAGGACGACCGCGGACTCCTCGCTGTCCCCATGAGCCACGTCACGGGCCTGATTGCGCTGGTCGATGCTATGATCCATTGCGCCGGAGCGCTGGTGATCATGCCGTCGTTCAAGGCGAGCGCGTTCATCGATCTAGCGGCGCGCCACCGCGTCACTTACTCGCTGATCGTGCCTGCGATGTTCAATCTCTGCTTGCTTGCGCCAAATTTCGGCGAGGCGGATCTCTCCGCCTGGCGAATCTCCGGCTATGGTGGGGCGATCATGCCCGAGGCCACCCTTGAGCGCATCGCCGAGAAGCTGCCGAAGCTGAAGCTGCTCAACTGCTACGGCTCGACCGAGACGACTTCGCCTGCGGCGATGATGCCTCCGGAACAGACGGTCGCCCGCAAGGACTCTGTCGGTCTCGCCGTCCCCTGCGGCCACATCCTGGTGATGGACGCCGGCGGCGTCGAGGCGCCCTATGGCGAACCTGGTGAAATCTATATCGGCGGCGCGATGGTCGTGCCGGGCTACTTCAACAATCCCGAGGCCACCGAAAGCGAATTCAAGGGCGGCTACTGGAAGTCGGGCGATCTGGGGATCATGGACGCACAAGGCTACCTTAGGGTCGTCGACCGGATCAAGGACGTGATCAACCGGGGCGGCTACAAGATCTTCGCCTCCGAGGTCGAGAACGTCCTCCTCGAACACCCCGCGATCGTCGAGGTCGCGGTGGTGGCGAAGCCGTGCCCGGTGCTCGGCGAGCGCGTTCATGCCTTCGTCGTTCTCCGTGATACGGTCCCGGATGACGAGCTACAGCGCCACTGCGCTGATCTCCTGACCGATTACAAGGTCCCTGAAGCCTTTCATCGCATTGACAGCACGCTCCCGCGCAACGCCAACGGCAAGGTGCTCAAGCGCGACCTAAGACGGATTTTGGTCGCCTGATGGTCCGCGAGCCGCCGATAGTTGGCGTACGGATCGGTGCCCGAGCGGCTCTTGAGAAGCATCTGCGTCTCGTAACAACGGAACACCTTACGCTCCGAGCTTCTCGCGGCGGATCCTCACACCCGGCTTCTCGCGATCCCAAGTGTCGGGGGTCAGACCTTGATCGCGAAGAACATATTTCTCGACCTTCTGCGTCGGGGTCCGCGGCAACGCCTCCATGATCCGGATATATCTGGGCAACATGAAGTGCGCGAGCCGCGGCTGCAAGAATTCCAGGAGCTCCAAGGGATCGATCGAGGCTCCCGGCGCCGGCGCGACGATCGCCAGAACGTCATCCTCGGCCATCTCGTTAGGCACCGCGACGACCGCGCATTCGCGGACTTTGGGATAGGCGATGATCTCCGCCTCCACCTCGAAGGACGAGATGTTCTCGCCACGGCGCCGGACCGCGTCCTTCATGCGGTCGACGAAGAAATACTCGCCGTCGGCGTTCATGCGGAACGCGTCTC
>NZ_JBKQOT010000185.1:0-8420 GCF_052145395.1 Roseiarcus sp. | reverse complement strand
GACGAGAAAGGCCGCCGCCGCGCCGACGCCGACGCGGCCCGAGGGGAGCGGGCGCCCCTTGGTGCGTTCGACGCCGGCGTCGAGCCCACGATCGAGAATGTCGTTGTAGGTGCAGCCGGCGCCGCGCATTGCGATCGCGCCGACGAGGAACGGCATGAGATGCCAGAGGCTCGGCCCGCGGTGGAGCGCGAGGCCGGCCAGCGCCGTCCCCTGCCAGCAGGGGGCGAGCAGCAACTGCCAGCCGGCCGGCCGGTCGAGCCGGGCGAGTTGGACGAACGGCAGCGCGAAATCGGGGGTCAGCCTCAGGACGAGACTCGCGGGGCGCGCGTCGGGCAGGACGGCGCGCTCAGGCCCTGCGCTCAAAGCGGCCCGGCCGGCAGCGGCTGCGCCTGCGGCCCGCCGCCGCCCTGGGCCGCCAGCTCCTTCATCTTCTTGATCTGGGCAGCGACCTTGCAGGCCTTGGCGTTGAAGCCGGCGTTCTTTTCGTGGCCCGCCTTCAGGTTGTTGATCGCGTCGTCGGGAAACGAGCACCAGTCCTTGTTCTTGGTCATGTAGGCGATCAGCGCTTCTTCGGCGTGCAAAAGCCCGACCGTCTTGGCGCAGAAGCCCTCAGGATCCATCGGCTTGCCGTGGAACGACTTGGCGTAGTCGTTGACCCTTTGCATCTCGGTGTTGCGCGCCGCCGCGAGCTTCTGCATGTCCTGCCCACAGTCGGCGAGGGCCGGGGCGCTAAAGGCTGCGACAAGAGCCACGCCCAAGGCAATCCGTGTCCGCGTCACGCTCAAACAACTCCGTCGAGAGAATCCGAAGCCGTCGCGCTTCGATTTAGCGCGCAGAAGCCCCAAGATAAAGGCGAAAGCACGGCCGCCGCCGGAATTCCGCCGAAGAGGCGCCCCTCCGCACGGCGTCAGACCCAACCTCGCGAAGGATAATCGATGCCGTATCGGTCCGGAGCCGCGGCGATCGCCGCCATGCCGGCCAGCACTGCGTCGGAGCGGATGATGAGGCGGGTCGGAATGCGCCGGGCGAGCGCGTCGACCGGCGCCTTGGCCTCGAAGGCGGCGCGGAACGTCGCGTCATCGAGGAAATCGACCACCCGCGGAAGCACGCCGCCCGACAGCGTCACCCCGCCCGTCGCGACGAAGGTCACGGCCATATCGCCGGCGAAGCGGGCCACGATCCGCCAGTAGAGCCGTACGCTGTCCGCGACTTCGCCTTTGGGATCGGCTTCCGCCGCGGCGGTGACTTGCGGCGGCTCGAGATGCGGATCGGGACGCCCGAGACCCATCATGCGCGCCCGGTGGACCCGCGCGAGGCCCGCGCCGTTGAGCACGCTCTCGCTGGTGATCCGCCCGTGCGCCCGCTCGAGATGCGGCCAGAGTGCGAATTCCTCGTCCGTGACCGGGCCGAAGTCGATATGGCAGGCCTCCGACGACACAGGGGTAAAGCGGCCGTCGGCCTCGACCAGCGCGGCGATGCCGAGGCCGGTGCCCGGCCCGAGGATCACCTGCGGGCCCTGCCCATCGAAGGCGAGCGCGCCGATCGGGCGCGTCCAGTCCGGCTGGATCGCCGGCAACGACAGCGCCTGCGCCTCGAAATCGTTGAGCAAAAGCCCCTGCTTCAGGCCCGCGCGGCGCGCCGTCTCGGGACCGTCCATCACCCAGGGCGCGTTGGTGAGTTTCAGCTCGCGTCCGACCACCGGGCCGGCGCCGCAAACGATCATCGACTGCGGCCGCGCCCCGAGCTTCGGCGTCGCCGCCTCGATAGCCTCCGGCAGGCCGGGATAATCGTCGGTAATGAGATGGACGATCGGTCCGAGCCCCGCGCCGGGCGAAGGCGAGAGCGCGAACCGGACATTGGTGCCGCCCGTGTCGCAGACGAGGACGGGAGAGGGAAAGGCAAAGTCGCTCATGCCCGCCTATAAACGCCTATCGTCAGGGCCTCGGTCAAGGGCGGCGCACCCTTTCCCGGATCAAATGCGCTAGGCTCGGCGCGTTTCCCTGATTCGGCAGCCATGGCGCGTCCCACCTTCTACGAATTCTTCTGCGGCGGCGGCATGGTGCGCGCCGGACTCGAGCCGGCCTGGCGGGCGCTGTTCGAAAACGATTTTGATCCGCGCAAAGGAGTGGCCTACGCCGCCAATTGGGGAAGCGACGGCCTGCGCATTGCGGACGTTGCATCGCTCCGCGCGCGCGACCTGCCGGGCGCCGCGGATCTTGCCTGGGCGTCCTTTCCTTGCCAGGACCTATCGCTCGCCGGCGCGGGCGCTGGGCTCGACGGTAAGCGGTCTGGCGCGTTCTGGGGCTTTTGCGACGTGATGGAAGCGCTCAAGGCCGACGGCCGCGCGCCGAAACTCATTGCGCTCGAGAACGTCGGCGGGACTCTGACTTCCAGAGGCGGCTCGGATTTCAACGCCATCGCCGCGGCGCTGGAAAACCTCGGCTACCACTTCGGCGCGCTGACGATCGACGCGGCGCTCTTTCTGCCGCAGTCGCGGCCGCGGGTGTTTTTCGTCGCCGTGCGGAACGACGTCGCAGTCCCGGCTCGGCTCGCGGCGTCGGGGCCGCCCGCCCATCACGTCTCCTCGGCGCTGCGGCGCGTCGCTACCGGGCTGCCGCGCGCACTCGCTGCCAGCTGGATCTGGTGGCGCCTCCCCGAGGCGCCACGCGCCAACGCCCGACTCGTCGACTGCCTCGAGCCCGATCCGCAGCGCTGGCACAATCCCTCTGAGACCGCCGCTTTCGTGGCGACGCTGTCGCCCGCTTCGAAACGCGACGTCGCGCTCGCGCAAGAAGACGGCGCGCGACACGTCGGCGCTCTTTTCCGCCGCACCCGCCCGGATGGCGCGGGCGGCGTGCGGGTCCAGGCAGAGGCGCGTTTCGATGGGCTCGCCGGCTGCCTGCGCACGCCGGGCGGCGGGTCGAGCCGCCAGTTCCTGATCGAGGTCGACGGCGAGACCATCCGCACCCGGCTGATGACGCCGCGCGAGGCTGCGCGGCTGATGGGCCTGCCCGACAGCTTCAAGCTGCCGAAGCGCGCGACCGACGCGCTGCATCTCGTCGGCGACGGCGTCGCGCCGCCGGTGGTGCGGTTTTTGAGCGAAAACCTGCTCATCCCCCTCGCCGAAGCTAGGATCGCGGACGCGCCGGCGCGCTGGTCCCGCGCATGACCTATGACCGCTCCGCCGTCATGCGGGCGGTGAAATCCCGCGACACGACTCCGGAGCGCGCGGTGCGGGCGCTTCTGAGGCGGATCGCGTCCGGCTACCGCCTCCATCGCGCCGACCTCCCCGGCAAGCCGGATATCGCCTACGGACGTCGCAAGCTCGCAATCTTCGTGCATGGCTGCTTCTGGCACGGGCACGAATGCGCGCGAGGCGCTCGCATGCCCAAGACGAACACGGATTACTGGCGCGCCAAGATCGCGCGCAACCGGGCGCGCGACGTAAAGACCCAGGCCGCACTCGCCGCGATGGGCTGGCGCATGCTCGTCGTCTATGAATGCGAACTGAAGGACAAAACCGCGCTCGCCGCCCGACTCGCGGCGGAGGTGCCGTTGCGCGAACCTTAGGGGTGTCGGGATGGGCGCGACTTTTGATTGCCGAAAAACAGAAATTACGTTATGATCCCCTTCATGCCGGCATCGGGCGAAGCGCAACCGGATCGACGCCGTCTCGGACGGGGACGGGGCCATTTGCCCGGGAGCCGGATGACGAAGAAAATTCGGGCAGGAAAGATTTCGTGAAACTCGCATGCAACGCATTGAAAAGTCACGATTCACGGGTGAATAAGAGGGCCAAACCCAGCTCCGAACGCCTGTCGAACGCGGGCTGAACGCCCGCTGAATGACGCCGGACGGCGCCCGAACGCGCCTCGCCCCGCGGACGCTTGAGGGAGTCCAGATGTCTCCCGCCGGCCGCGACCGGCGATCGCGGCTGCAACCGGCTGGCCCTCAACTTGCTTGCCTTGCGCCGTCCCCTGCCGCATGCGAGACGCGTTCCCGCTGCCGTTCGATGGAGGCGTCCTCATGGCCCTGGAACCGATCCTCGACGACGACGCCGAAAAGGACCGGCCGCTGCGCGACGACATCCGCCTGCTCGGCCGCATTCTCGGCGACACCGTGCGCGAGCAGGAGGGCGAGGAAACCTACGCTCTCGTCGAGCAGATTCGGCAGGCCTCGATCCGCTTCCACCGCAACAACGAGCCCGGGGCGCGGCGCGAACTCGAGGCGACGCTCGACAGTCTTTCGGCCGACCAGACGCTCGCCATCGTGCGCGCCTTCAGTTACTTCTCCCCTCTCGCCAATATCGCCGAGGACCAGCACCACATCCGACGCAACCGCGCGCACGTGATGGTGGGTTCCGCGCCCCGTCCCGGCTCGCTCACCTACGCCTTCCATCACATCCGCCATCACATCAGTCAGTCGGACATTACGCCCGAGGCGCTCGGCGGCTTCTTCGACCGCGCGCTTGTGAGCCCGGTGCTCACCGCCCATCCCACCGAGGTGCGCCGCAAGAGTACGCTGAGCCGCGAACTCGAGATCGCGGGGCTGCTGGACGAACGCGACCGCGCCGGAGCCGGCGCGCCCGAGCAGGCGGCCATCGAGGAGAAGCTGAGGCGCGCCGTGCTGATCCTGTGGCGCACCAACATGCTGCGCCAGACCCGGCCGCAGGTGATCGACGAAGTCGCCAACGGCCTTTCCTATTACGACTACACATTCTTTCGTGAGCTGCCGCGGCTCTACGGCGCGATCGAGGATGCGCTGGAAGGCGCCGGGGGCCAGCGTCGCACGGCGCCGATCCCATCATTCCTGCGCATCGGCTCGTGGATCGGCGGCGACCGCGACGGCAATCCCTTCGTCACCGCCAACGTGCTCGACGAGGCGGTGCGCCTGCAGAGCGCGCGCGCGATCGGCTTCTTCCTCGACGAACTGCACCAGCTCGGCGGCGAGCTGTCGCTGGCCTCCGAACTCGTCCCCGTCACGCCCGAACTCGCCGCGCTCGCGGACAGGGCGGACGACGACTCGCCGACGAGGCGCGACGAGCCCTACCGCCGCGCTGTCGGCGGCATGTATTCCCGCCTCGCCAAGACCGCGCGGGAGCTCGACCACGTCGTCGCGCTGCGCCAGCCGATCGCCGATGCGCCGGCCTATGACGCCGTCGAGGAATTTGCCGTCGACCTCGACGTGATCGCGGAATCGCTCAAGGCGAACGGCGGCGCCATCATTGCCCGCGGACGCCTGAGAGGCCTGCGGCGCGCCGTCGAGGTGTTCGGCTTCTATCTCGCGCCGATCGACCTAAGGCAGAACTCCGATGTGCACGAGCGCACGGTCGCCGAGATTGTCGCGGCCGTCTCGCCCGGCCTCGACTACCGCGCCTTGAGCGAAGACGAGCGCGTCGCGCTGCTCAGGCGGGAGCTCGTGTCCGCGCGCCCGCTCGTCTCGCCCTTCCTCGCCTATGGCGAGGAGACGGCGGGCGAACTCGCGCTCTTCCGTACAGCCGCCGCGATCCGCGCGCGCTACGGCAAGGGCGCGATCCGCACCTCGATCATCTCCAAGACCGACGCCGTGTCCGACCTGCTGGAGCTGGCGCTGCTGCTCAAGGAAGCCGGCCTCGTCACGGCAGCCGGGGAAACCGCGCTCGCGCTCGTTCCGTTGTTCGAGACGATCGCTGACCTGCGCAACTGCGTCGGCGTGATGGACCGGCTCTTGGCGATTCCCGAATATCGCAGGCTCGTCGACTCGAAGGGCGGCGAGCAGGAAGTGATGCTCGGCTATTCCGACTCCAACAAGGACGGCGGCTTCGTCACCTCGGGCTGGGAGCTGTACAAGGCCGAAATCGGCCTCGTCGAGGTGTTCCGGAGGCACGGGGTGCGCATCCGCCTCTTCCACGGCCGCGGCGGCTCGGTGGGCCGCGGCGGCGGTCCGAGCTACGACGCCATTCTCGCCCAGCCGGGCGGCGCAGTACAGGGGCAGATCCGCATCACCGAGCAGGGCGAGATCATCTCGAGCAAATATTCCAACCCCGACGTCGGACGCAGGAATCTCGAGACGCTCGTGTCGGCGACGCTCGAGGCGACGCTGTTGCAGGACGAGAGCCCGGCGCCCGACCCCGCCTTCCTGGAAACCATGGAGGAGCTTTCGAAGGCCGCCTACGGCGCCTATCGCGGCCTCGTCTACGAGACCGAAGGTTTCGTGAAGTACTTCTGGTCCTCGACCGTGATCACCGAGATCGCGACGCTCAACATCGGCTCGCGGCCGGCCTCGCGCAAGAAGACGCAGGCGATCGAGGATTTGCGCGCCATCCCCTGGGTGTTCTCCTGGGCGCAGTGCCGGCTGATGCTCCCCGGCTGGTTCGGCTTCGGCGCAGCGGTCAAGGCCTATGTCGAAGCGCATCCCGACGACGGGCTCGAGGCGCTGAAAGCCATGTACCAGCGCTGGCCTTTCTTCCGCACCCTGCTCTCCAACATGGACATGGTGCTGTCGAAGTCGAGCCTCGCCATCGCCTCCCGCTATGCGCGCCTTTGCGACGACGTCGCGCTCCGGGAGAAGATCTTCGCCCGCATTGCGCAGGAGTGGCGCGATTCGGTCGACGCGCTGAACGCGATCATGGAGCAGCCGCAGCTTCTCGCCAGCAACCCTCTGCTCGACCGCTCGATCCGGAACCGCTTCCCGTACCTCGACCCGCTGAACCACGTGCAGGTCGAGCTTCTGAAGCTCCACCGGGCGCGGGCGTCGAGCGAGAAGGTGCTGACGGGCATCCAGCTCACCATCAACGGCGTGTCGGCGGGCCTCAGGAACAGCGGATAAACATTGTGGACGGCCTGTCGAGCGCTTGCCATCCAGCGCCTCAGGCTCTCATTCTCCGCCGATGGCGCTCGGCGGCTGGATTGTCCTCATCGTTTTCGCTCTTCTCGTCGGCGCAGCCGGAATCGGCATGGCTCTGCAAAGCCGGCTGCGGGAAGGGCACAAGACGAGCCAGACGGTCGATCACGTTCGCCTCGTGGTCTCGATCCTCGTCACCATCACCGCGCTGGTCCTGAGCCTCCTCCTGTCGGAGGTGAAAACCTCCTACGATACGTTCGACGCCCGGCTTCGCGCCTTTGCCGGCGACCTTTCCAACCTTGACATCCATCTGCGCGAATATGGCGCGGAGGCAAAGCCGATCCGGGCGATCCTACGCGAATACATCGCCGCCGCGATCGCCGATAGCTGGCCCGATGAACCTGCGCCGCCCGGCGACTATCCGAAATTCGCAAAGCCCGGTGGCGTCGAACGCCGGCAGATCGCGGCCATCCTGATCCGGATGGATTCGGAGATCCATCGACTCGAGCCGCCGGACGGCTTTCATCAGCGGCTCGCCCAATCCCTCACCGCGCAGGTCGACGCGACGCTCGCCGCCCGGAGGCAGCTTATCCAGACCGCCCACAACACGGTCTCTTGGCCGCTCATGGTCGCAATGTGCGGATGGCTTGCGGTCGTCTTCGGCGTCTTCGGGCTGCTCGCGCCCCGCAACGCGGTCGTTCATCTGACGATCGTCATCTGCGCTTTCTGCGTCGCTTCCGCGATCCTTCTGATCACCGATTACGATTCTCCTTTAGGCGGGCTCGTGCACGTGTCGAGCGACTCCATGCGCGACGCACTAAGCGAGTTGGACGAGCCGTAAGCCGACTCGGCCCTGAGCGATTCTGCACAACCTTCAGCACGCTGCTCTCCATCATTCCCTGGTCCACGGAGCGAGGCGCATTCGGGCGCCGTCCGGCGTCATTCGGGCGTCGTTCGGCGTCATTCGGCGCGCGTTCGGCATGCATTCGACACGCGCTCGGCGCTGGATTTGACCCTCTTATTCACCCGCGAATCGTGACTTTTCAATGCGTTACACTCGAGTTTGAGGAAAAATCCTTCCACGCGAATTTTTGATCATGCGGCCATCTCCGGGTATGTGGCCGCATCCCGTCCAGCCGGCGTCGATCCGCTTGCGCTTGGTCTGAGGCTCGCATGAAGGGATCATACCGATATTTCTGCTTTTCCGCAATCAGAAGTCGCGCCATCGCCATTCACGGGGCGGAGGGCGCCGGATACACTGATATCGTAGAGCCGAAAGGACCCGCCATGAAAGCCGCGATCGTTCAGGGACCGGGACGGACGCCCGCGTATGCCGATTTCCCCGCGCCCAGGCCCACGGAGGGGGAGCGGCTCGTCAGGGTGACGGCTGCGGCGCTGACGCAGCTTGCCCGCGGCCGTGCGTCGGGCGCGCATTACAGTTCGTCCTCCGGTTATCCATTCGTCGCCGGCGTCGACGGTGTAGGAAAGCTCGAGGACGGCGCCCGCGTCTATTTCCTGTTGCCGCGCTTGCCTTACGGCGCTTTCGCGGATGAGACCGTCGCGGCGGCTCAGCAATGTCTGCCCCTGCCCGACGATCT
>NZ_JBKQOT010000184.1:0-4614 GCF_052145395.1 Roseiarcus sp. | reverse complement strand
AAGCGATCTTCAACGCGGGGCTGGTTCCAAACGTCAAGGAAAACCCGCGCAATCGGAAGGCCCCGAAGCGTGGGCGGAAGCGGTTGTTCAATGCCGCCATCCATTCGTTACGGCTATGCGTGGAGCGGACCTTCGCGTGGGAAGATAAATTCAAGCGGTTGCTGTTGCGCTTCGAGTTCAAACAGCAGCGACACTACGGTATGAAACTGATGGCCTACACATTGATCAATCTGAGGCATTTCTGTGGTTCCTGAAACTCGCAACCACCTACTACGAATACGAACGCAATCGCGTGGACAATCTGTTCATGATGTTCGCGCCGCTGGAAGGCTGGCGCCACGTGAAAGTCACCGACCGTTGCGCTGCCGTCGATTACGCCCATGCGCTCAAGGACCTGTCCGACACGCATTTTCCCGACGCGGACAAAATCGTTCTGGTTCAGGACAATCTCAGCACGCACACGACCACGTCGCTCTATGAAGCCTTCCCCGCCGCCGAAGCGCGTCGCCTCGTCGAACGGTTCGAATGGCATTACACGCCCGAGCACGGAAGTTGGCTCGACATGGCCGAATCCGAACTCGCCGCCCTCTCGACCCAGTGCCTGGATCGCCGCATCCCCAACAAGCCAGAACTGACCGCGGAAGTCGCCGCCTGGGAACAGCGCCGCAACAAACATCACGCCAAGGCCGACTGGCAATTCACAACCGTCGACGCTCGCGTGAAGCTGGCAAGGCTATACCTCAGTTCGCGTGACTCGGGCCACTAGGGTCCTCGATGCTTCCACACGAATGGCGGCTATCCCCCCAACTGCGCCGTCTACGGCCGCGATCCGCAACGCCCGCTCAACGTCGATTCCGGCCGCTAGCCCCGCAGGGCTAAGCGCCCTCCACGACCGGGGCAGTGGCGGTGGATCCCGCGTTCGCCGTCGTTAGGCTCCGCGCGGCCAACGCCTGAACCAGACTTTGTTTTGCCGGCGGTTGCGGACGCGACGGCGCGCCATTCGTGAAGCGGGCGCAGTCAGCGGGTTGTCTGTCGAACGAGCAAGCAGCGCTGGAATTCTGTTGACCCCACGCCAGTCGCGCACGAGAGTTGTTCCAATCGAGCTATAAGCGCGGAGAACTCGGCAACTCGCGCGCGGCTCGATCCGAACGCGCCAAGGGGCCTCCGAAGGCGGAGGGGCCAGCTCCGCGCGTGGAGGAATTTCGAATGGCGATCTTGCTGTCTTTGACGAGCGTTGAGATCGGCGATCTCGAAATCTTCTTGCCGTCTCCGCCCTGCCTCTTGGTGCACACGTCGTATGCCGACGGTCAGCCTGAAAGTTCGGTGACGTATCTCTGGCAGGACGAGAAGACCGGCGCGCTCCACCATGAGCTAGTCTATCTGGAGCCGGCGCCCTTCGAGACTGCGCTGGCTTGGGCGCAAACACACGCACCAACCCGCGGCGTCGAGCGCATTCATGTGAAACACGAGCGCGGGAAGAAGGCGCTTAGGCGAAGGCCGCGAGCGTCGCCGGCTCCGGGGAAGCGCGTTGCGAAGAAGGCGCCGGCGAAGAAGGTCGCCCCCAGGAGGGCGGCGCCAGCTAAGACGCGCCCCGCAGCCAAGACCCGAAAGGCGCGAGCGAAGAAAGAAGGCTAAGCTGGCTCGGCTTTGGCGCCGAGGCGTCGTGTCGGAAGGCACGTCCTACCCCCAAGTGCGACCTCTGGCCTCCCGATCCGCATCCACCTCTTATTAGCGTCGACTCCTGCCGTCTGCTCCGGCAAATTGGGACGTTCCCCGACGGTGCGGCGAAGCGGTACTCCCTCGACGACGTCAAGCGTCCGCTGGAGAGGTGAGGCGACATGGCTCATTCTGGGTCCAGCCGATGGTCGACAGCGAGCCGGGGGCCTATCTTGAAGGCGACGACGTCGCCAATCGTCGTCGCCACGGAAAGGACGTCGCCCTGTGTCTGCGATAACGATCTTCCTCGGCAGGCTCCTCGGCCTCTACCTCGTCGCAATCTCGGGCGGGATGCTCGCCAGCTGGCACCGGACGCTGGCGACGCTCGACGAGATGGCGCGCAGCGGGCCGTGGATGCTGTTCTCGGGAATGGTAGCCACCGCCGCCGGCCTCGCGCGGTCGTGCTCGGCCACCAGGTCTGGAGCGGCGGCGCGCTGCCGGTCGTCGTCACCCTCGTCGGCTGGGCCGCGCTCCTGAAGGGAGTGACGCTACTGCTGGTCCCGGCTGAGCGGATTGCTGCGGCTTACAAGGCCGTCGGTTTCGAACGTTTCTACCACGTCTGGATGGTCGCCGTGCTGGCAGTAGGGCTTTGGGTGACGGCGATGGCCTTCGTCGCCTGATCACCTCGGCCGAAACGTAGCAACGGAAGCGGCAGGCGGGACGATCGGCGCACAGTTGCAGGACGCCCTCTTGGGCGCAACGGCTCGTCGACGGGAGGGCTGCCTTCGAACCCTTGCTCACCTTCGGCTTTGATCCCTGAATGGAAGGAACACGCAAATAGCCGTCATTCGCCGACGGCTTGGCGAGCGATTCACTTCGACCCGAAGGCGATTTCCGCGCAAGCTTCCGGTAAGCGCCGCGGCCGCGTTCAGCGTGACGCCCGCCGCGATTGCTGATACGGGTAGCGCATGCCTTGGCGCCATATCCGTATCGCTCGGTTCGGCGGTCCCGAAGTTCTGGAACTGGTGGAAGAACAAACCGTTCCGGCGCCGGGTCCGGGCGAGGTCCGGATCAAGGTGCTCGCCGCCGGGACCGGCTTCACCGATACCTTCATCCGTCGCGGCCGATATCCGGACTTCAAAGGACCACTGCCGTTCACGCCAGGCTATGACCTTGTCGGCGTCGTCGAGACGACCGGGCCTGGCGTGACCGCGCCGCGCGAAGGCCAGTTGGTCGCCGATCTCTGTATCGTTGGCGGCTACGCATAATATGCGATCCGCCCTGCGCGCTTCCTCGTTCCGGTCCCGAATGGGGTCGATCCCGCCGAAGCGGTCTGCATCCCGCTAGCCTACCTCACCGCTTTTCAAATGCTTACCCGCTTTCGGCGCCTACCGCGGGGCGCAGCGGTCCTCGTCATCGGCGCCTCGGGAACGGTCGGCACAGCTCTGCTCGACCTTGCGTGTCACTTCGGCCTTGAGGCGATCGGGACCTGCTCGGCCGCGAACATGCCCGCGGTTGAACGTTTCGGCGCAGTGGCGATCGACTACAGCGCTGGTGACTTCGTTGCGGCCGTGCGCCGGATCACTTCGGGGCGCAAGGGAGGCGCTGGCGTCGACGCCGCATTCGATGCGATCGGCGGCGCGCATTTCGGCAGCTCGTTCGCCTGCCTCGCGAAGGGCGGCCTGCTCGTCGGCTATGGGTCGCAAACCATGGCGGTCGGGCGTGAAGGCCTGCTTGCCGCGGGCCTCGGCCTCGCCAGGCTGAAGATGTGGAGCGGGTTGAGCTTCCTGTTCGGCGGCCGAAGCGCAGTTTGGTACAGCATCACCGATCGCCGCGTGACGCAGCCCGAAGAGTTCAAGGCGGACATGGCCGCCCTGTTCGATCTGTTGCGCGAGGGCGCCATCCATCCCGTCGTTGTCGACCGACTGCCGATCGCGGCCGCGCGCGAGGTCCATGAGCGAATTGACGCCGGTGGTCTCGGCGGGAAGATCGTGCTGCTCCCCTGGCCCAAGCCGGAATGAAACCGTCGCTTTCTGACGGCGCTGCATAGCGTTTGGCGCAGCGAGCCGGCGCCGTTGAGCTTGTGATTTGGCGGTCATGTTCTGACGTGGCGCAGACCCTCTGGCTGCGCACCACAACTTGCGACGATCGGGCGACCGTCACGAATCGACCCGAAGCCGCAGCCGCCGGTCACCCGAACTCACCCTCGGTAGATGCCGGCGTCGACATCGATCGCCGACCCGGTGATGAGCCGGTCGGTACGTCAGTGCGTAACCTCGGCCGCGTCACGCCAACATGACATCCTTGAGCTTGCGCCTCGGGCTCGGCGGCGCAGGGCGCGACGCGAAGCCGGCGCGAAACGAGAACGTGGCTTGCCCCTCGTCGCCGGTCAGGCGCGCGATGCGCTTCGCCCATTGATCGCCTTGCCCGGTTTGGCGTTCGCGGTCGATCATCTCGAGCGGCTGGTTGAGCGGCTGCATGGCGAGCCCGCGCGCGGTGGCGCTCAAGTGCAGCCTCTGCCAGACGCGTCCGGCAGCGAGCGTCGCCTTGCGATCGTAGCGGTCGCTCACCGCGATGAGGCCGGTCAGAGGCGCGGAAGCGAGCTGGACGTTGCGAGTCTGGTTGAGCCAGGCCGCGTGACTGGTCTCGGGCGAAACCGAAAAGAGCCGCGCATAGTTGAGTGCGAAGAACGACAGGCCCGCGGCGTCCAGGGTTGGGCCGTCGCGATGGGCCTCGATCTCGGCCCGCGAAGAGCGAAACCAATGGTCGCTATCGGCGATCATGATCTTGTCTCCGATAATGGCTTGAGTCGCGTCGACAACGGCCGCATCGAATGCGCGCCGATCCTCGCCTTCGTCGAACAGGATGACGAGCGCGCCAAGCCGGCGCCGGCGGACTGGCTTGTATTCTCGCGCCAGGCGGGCTCCGATGAGGGCGCGCTCGTCATCCTGTTCGACG
>NZ_JBKQOT010000183.1:0-7638 GCF_052145395.1 Roseiarcus sp. | reverse complement strand
CGGAAAACATGCGGACGCAGTCGATGGGCGCGATCGTCGGCCCCCTGGAAGACGCCGGCCTCATCGTCGGCGCGCCCGACCCGAACGACGGCCGGCAGACGATTTTGTCGGTCGCCGAACGCGGCCGGGCTTGCATCCGGGAGAACCGGAGAACGCGCGAGGACTGGCTCGCCGAACGGATCGGCGCCGAGCTTGCCCCCAAGGAGCGGGACGAGGTCATGCGTGCGCTGGTCCTTCTCGAGCGGATCGCCGCGAGCTGATCGTTTCCTTTCTGCCGACGCGAGCCCGGCGCGTTTCCCGGCGCACGCTGCAACGCGAGAAAAGGAGTCCGCCATGGCCGCAACGAGGCTCGATCCCAAGACGGCGCTGATCGTCATCGATCTGCAGAACGGAATCATCGCCCTGCCGCTCGCACGTCCGGTCCGCGAGGTCGTCGCGCGCGCCGCCCGGCTCGCCGAAGCTTTCCGCCGGCGCGGCCTGCCGGTGGTTCTGGTCAATGTCGCGGGCGGAGCGCCCGGACGCACCGAGCAGGCGGGCGTTAGGGGGCCGTTTCCCGACGCGTTCACCGAGCTCGTGGCCGAACTCGATCGCCAGCCGCAGGACCATCTGGTGACGAAACACACGTGGGGCGCGTTCACCAACACCGACCTTCTCGACCATTTGCGCCGCGAGGGGGTGACGCAGGTCGTGATCGCCGGCGTCGCCACCAGCATCGGCGTCGAGTCGACGGCCCGGCAGGCCTACGAATACGGTTTCAACGTCACGCTCGCCATCGACGCAATGACCGACCGCACGGCGGAGGCCCACGACAACAGCATCCAGCGCATCTTCCCGCGTCTCGGCGAAACCGCCGAGACCGATGCGATCCTCGCGCTCCTCGACGCGACAAAGCGATGATCCGGACGCCTCCGCGCCGAGGGAGAGCGCGATGCGAAACCGGCTGAAGTTAGCGGCGCAATGGGGCGTGCTCCTTGCGCTGACGGCGCTGCTAGTCGGCGGGCTGGAGCTTCTGCGCCTGCCCGCGGCGCTGTTGCTCGGATCGCTCGCGGCGGCGGCCTCCCTGACCGCCGCCGACGTCGAGGTCCATGTTCCGCGGCCGCTGTTTGCGGGCGCGCAGGCGATCGTCGGCTGCCTCATCGCGCGGGTCATCATGCCCTCGACGATGAGGGAAATGGCGCACGACTGGCCGACCTTCCTCGGCGGGGTCCTATCCGTGATCGCCGTGAGCGCCGCGCTCGGATGGCTGCTGGCGCGCCTGCGCGTCCTTCCGGGAAGCACCGCCGTCTGGGGCGCCTTTCCCGGCGCGGCCACCGTCATGACGCTGATGGCCGAGGGCTTCGGCGCCGACGTCCGGCTCGTCGCCCTCATGCAGTACCTTCGAGTCGTCATGGTCGCCATCGTCGCGACGGTGGTCGCCAGCCTCTGGACGGCGACGACGTCGCATGCGGCGGCGCCGGTCGACTGGTTTCCCTCGGTCGCGCGGCCGTCGCTGGCGGCGACCCTCGTGCTCGCGGCGGCCGCGGCGGCGATCGGCCAAACGTTCCGCATCCCGGCCGGGCCAATGCTCCTCGCCCTCGGCGCGGCCGCCGTGATGCAGAACACGGGAGCCATGAGAATCGAGCTGCCGCCCTGGCTCCTCGCTCCGGCCTATTGCGCCGTCGGCTGGAGCATCGGGGCGCGCTTCAACCGGCCGATCCTGATCCACGCCGTCAAAGTCCTGCCGGCGCTTATGGCCTCGATTCTGAGCCTGCTTGCCATCTGCGGCGGGCTCGCCGCCATTCTTGCGCAGGTCGCGCATGTGGACGCGCTCACGGCCTATCTCGCCATGAGCCCCGGCGGCGCCGATTCCGTCGCCATCATCGCCGCCTCGACCCATGTCGACATGCCGTTCATCATGTCGATGCAGATGGCGCGGTTCCTTATCGTCCTTGTCCTCGGCCCGGCGATCGCGCGTTTCGTCGCCGGCCCGCAAAAGGGTGATTCGCTCCCATCGGCGGCTGGCGTTGTCGTGAGGAAGGTTTAGTGTCTGAGCGCAGAAAACTCCGGGAGAGCCCATGCCGAAGCCGTTGATCGTGATCGACCCCGCGCCGCGGGCGCTGGCCGAGATCTTCGACGCGCCGCTGTGGAGGCGGCTGGAGGCCGCCGGCGACCTGACGGTCCACGACGGACCGGGCAACATGCCGTCCGAGCGGCTCGAGGCCGTTCTGCCCGACATGGCCGTGCTGATCGGCCAGAGCGACATGCCCAAAGAGCGGCTCGACCGCGCGCCAAAACTGCGCGCCATCGTCAACGTCGAGACCAACTTCCTGCAGAACGTCGATTACGAGACCTGCTTCGAGCGTGGCGTCCATGTGCTCGCCCCGAGTTCCGCCTTCGCCAAGCCTGTCGCGGAAATGACGCTCGGCCTCGCGATCGACCTTTGCCGCGGCGTGACCGCCGCCGACCGGGCGATGCGGCGGGGCGACGAGAAATGGCTGCTCGACGGCGCCGAGGGCTGCTTCTCCCTCTATGGCGCGCGGGTCGGCCTGATCGGCTTCGGCGACCTTGCGCGCGCCTTCACGCTGCTGATCGCCCCCTTCGGCTGCCGGATCAAAGCGTATGATCCCTGGATCTCCGAGCATTTCATGGCCGGATTCGGCGTCGCAGCAGCTTCGCTCGACGAAGTCCTCCGAGATTCGCAAATCATCGTGGTGTTCGCCGCCGTCACCAGCGAGAACCAGGGTTTCCTCGGCAGGCAAGAATTCGAAAAGATTACGCCCGGTTCGGTCGTGCTGCTGATGAGCCGCGCCGGCGTGGTCGACTTTCCCGAGTTCCTGCGGCAGGTCGGCAGCGGGCGGTTTCGCGCCGCGACCGACGTCTTCCCGGTCGAGCCGGCGCCGCTCGACGACCCCGCACGCAGCATCGAGGGGCTTATCCTCTCGCCCCACCGCGCTGGCGCCATGCGCGATTCGCTGCTCGAAATCGGCCGCCAGACCGTCGCCGACGTCGAACTCGTCCTCAGAGGCCTGCCTCCGCTTTCCTGCCGGCGCGCGCAGCGCGAAACGGTGGCCCGGTCGCGCTCGAAACCGATCGAGCGCAGCTAGACCGGGCAAGTCCTGAGTAGAATAGATCGCCTTCGGGCATGGCTGTTCCGGCTCCGAGTTGACAGGATTACGCGCGATTTTCGCACTGTGAAGCCGCCAATGCACGCATAGAGTTGTGGACCACAGTTCTGCCCACTTTACCCGCTGTTCAAATTCAACGTTGCTCGATAAAATTCTAATGGTTATTCTCTATGGATACGGGGCGGTTCCCCGAATCTATCAGAAAAACTACGGTGTTTTTATGGAGACGGCTCTCATGACTGCTCGCTCCGTTGTGTTCCGGTTCGTTCTGGCCGGACTTGGAACTCTGGCGCTCTCGGGCGCAGGGCTCGCGGAAACGCGGCTGATATCCGATCCAAACGGTGTCGTGTCTTCGATGGCGGCGGTCGGCTCGAATTGCTGTTCGACCGAGGACCCCGCAGCCGCAAGCGCAGGGGCTGCCGCGACTCCGTCCACTCCGGCGGTTGCGGACGAAGTCGCGGTCGGCGCGTCTGCGCCCGGTGGCGGCGACCCGGCTCAGCTGGGATCGGCAGCCGACCCGCCGGCCGGGCCGTCGGCCGAAATCAACGCCTCCGAGACGGCGGCGCCGCCGCAGTCCACCCTGCGACGGCTGTTGACCGGTCTGGTCCAACTCGGCGCCGCGACGTTGCGCTGACACCCGGTCCGACTCGGCTCAAGTGTTCGGCAGGTTGTGCGCCAGCGCCTCGAGGACAGCCATGCGGACGGCGACGCCCATCTCGACCTGCTCGCGGATCAGCGACTGGGCGCCGTCGGCGATCAGCGTGTCGATCTCGACCCCGCGATTCATCGGTCCGGGATGCATGACGAGAGCGCCGGGCTTGGCGTAGGCGAGCTTCTCCCGGTCGAGCCCGAAGTAGCGGAAATATTCCTTCGTGCTCGGCACGAAGGCGCCGGCCATCCGTTCGCGCTGCAACCTCAGCATCATCACGATGTCTGCGTCCTTGAGGCCGCCGCGCATCTCGCGAAAAACCTCGACGCCCATCTCATCCACCCCCGCCGGAAGGAGCGTCGACGGACCGACGACCCGGACACGGGCGCCGAGCTTGCCGAGCAGCAAAATGTTGGAGCGCGCGACGCGCGAGTGGAGAATGTCGCCGCAGATCGCGACCGTGAGCCCCTCGATGCGCCCGAGGTTGCGGCGGATGGTGAGAGCGTCGAGCAGCGCCTGGGTCGGGTGCTCGTGCGCGCCGTCGCCGGCGTTGACGACCGAGCAGTCGACCTTGCGCGCAAGCAGCGACACCGCGCCCGCGGCATGATGGCGGACCACCAGAATGTCGGGTCGCATGGCGTTCAGCGTCATCGCCGTGTCGATCAGCGTCTCGCCCTTTTTGACGCTGGACGCCGCGACGGCCATGTTCATCACGTCGGCCCCGAGCCGCTTGCCCGCCAGCTCGAACGACGACTGGGTGCGGGTCGAGGCCTCGAAGAACAGGTTGATCTGCGTCCGCCCGCGCAAAGTGGACCGCTTCTTCTCGACCTGCCGGGAGATGGCGACCGCCTCGTCGGAGAGGTCGAGCAGCGCCTCGATCTCCAGGCGGTTGAGGTGTTCGATGCCGAGGAGATGGCGCTGAGCGAAGACGGGCGGGGAGAGGGACGTCATGGCGGGCGCGAGCTTTGGGCTCAGCGCCCGAGTTTTGCAAGCGTCGCCGGATCGGGCTCGCCGGCGAAAAACACATCGAGGCGTTTCCCGAAAAGCCACGCTCGGGAGCGGCGCGGCTTGCGGGAGCCGAATCTTGTCGCCTCGACTGTGGCAAAGAACTTCCGTTCTACCCTCGGCGGCGAGGATGAGCGTTGCCTGCTCGAAGCGCCGAAGCTGAACCTCAGCGCTATTCGGGTCGGCCGCCCCAGCCCTCCGGCTCCCACATGCCCCCAGCATCCCCCCCGTTTTCAACCCATTCCACCGACCCCCGCCCAGACATCATGACGCTGCGGGCCAGCACTTCGAAGTTGTGCTTCTGTGCGGCGTCGAGGCTGGCGTAAAACGGTTTCGCCGCCTCGGAGATCGCCTTGAGATGAGCGGCGCCCTGCGCCATGCGGCTGGCCATGAAATCCATGCGGTCCGTGGGGGACATGCGCTCGCCGCCCTCACGCATCTTCTGCATGGTCTCCATGTGCGATTTGAAGGCGTCCATGATTGCCGCTTCGAGCGGATTCCAAAGCTTGTCCTGGTCCGCTGTAAGTCCAAGTCCGGCTTTCATGCCGGCGAGCCTGGAATGGAGGATCATCTCGCGGTCGGCCGCCCAATGCTGCATGCGTTCCTCGCGCGAGGGCTTCTGATCACTCTGCGCGCTCGCAGGCATAAAGGTGAAGGTGGAAAGGACGGCGGCGGCAAGCGTTCCAAGGAGGATGCGTTTCATGGTGGTCTCCCCAATTGGATTGTCGCCAGAAAGATGCTCGCTCAAAGCCAACGCGAGTCGGTGCACCCGTTCGGCGTTTCTTCCCGTACACCGTCAGTGTAACATTTGTTTTGCAGTACCGACAACTTTGATTCGCTGAGGCGAGAGGAGAACAATGCGGTGGGTCGCGTCTTCCATTGGCGGCGGAGGCCACCGGCGCGAAGCGTCAGCAAAGCTCCTCTGCGGCCAGGCAACGGGCGCGCGGGCGATTTTTCACAGTCTTTCGAGCGTCGAGGAATCGGGGCCGCCACCGAAGTATTTGTCGAGGCATTGCGTGAAGACGGCTTCCCCCGGGGCGGCGCGGCTGAACAGCGTCATCGAGGAGCGAAACTTTGCCTCGTCGATCGCGCCGAAGATCTGCCGCGCCGTTCGCCCTTCCGCGGCCAGAACGAGGCGAGAGCAATCGACCAGCCTCGGACCGAGAATCGGGTGCGCCAGATAGGCCTTCGCCTCGTCGAGTGAAGAGATGGCGTAGAAGACCGAAGTCGGACTGGCGCCGAGGCCCGCAATCTGCGGAAAGACGAACCATATCCAGTGCGACCGCTTCTCGCCGGACATGAGCTCACGCACGACTGTATCATAGACGGGCGCCTGTGCGTCAACGAAGCGCTGGAGGTTGAACGGGTCGGTCATGGCGCGGCCGGCCGGGTCAGGCGCCGTTCGGGTAGTCCGCGCCGCGGGCGATGGCCTCGACCGACGCATGTTCCTTGCGCAAAGCCTCGATCTCGGCGCCCATGACGTCGTAGGCGAAATTGCCCAGCGGCAGCCGCAGCGGCGGATCGCTCCGCTCGACCGTCGCGATGATCGCCTCGGCGGCGCGGACAGGGTCGCCCGGCTGCTGGCCGCTGTACCCCTGGATCTGGTTGCGGCGAGCGATGGCGGTCTCCGCGTAAGCCTCGACCGGTCGTCGCGGCGTCTTGAGCGACCGGCCGCCCCAGTCGGTGCGGAACGGGCCCGGCTCGACGATCAGCACCTTGATCCCGAACGGCGCGACCTCCTTCGACAGCGCCTCCGACAGGCCCTCGACCGCGAACTTGGTGGCGGCGTAATAGGCGGATCCCGGATTGCCGATGAAGCCGCCCATCGACGAGACGTTGACGACCGCGCCTGACTTCTGCGCCCGCATGAGCGGCAGGACGGCGCGAGTCATCGCGGCCAGGCCGAAGAAATTGGTCTCGAACATGGCGCGAATGTCGGCGTCCTCGCCTTCCTCGACGGCGGCCAGATAGCCGTAGCCGGCGTTGTTGACCAAGACGTCGATGCGCCCGAACTTCTGCTTTGCCGCTTCGACGACGGCTACGATGTCGGCCGGACTGTCGACGTCGAGCTTCAGCGCCAATGCGCTTGCGTCATGGCCGGAGACGAGGTCGGCGACCTTGGCCACGTCGCGGGCGGTCGCGGCGACGCGATAGCCCCGCCCGATCAAGATTTTCGCCAGCTCCCGCCCGAAGCCGGTCGAGCAGCCGGTGATGAGCCAGACGGGTTTGGTGTTTTCGGCGGTCATCGCATCCTCCTCTACTCAGCCTTGGGATAGTCGGCGCCGCGGGCGACCGCCTCGACGGACGCGATCTCCTTGCGCAAAGCCTCGATCTCGGCGCTCATTCCGTCGAAGGCGATGCTTCCGAGCGGCAGCCGCAGCGGCGGATTGGGACTCTCGACCGTCGCGATGATCGCTTCGGCCGCGCGGACCGGATCGCCCGGCTGCGAGCCGCTGTAGCCGTGAATCGCGTTGCGGCGCGCGACGGCCGTCTCCGCATAGGCCTCGATCGGATGCTTCGGCATTTTCAGCGACCGGCCGGCCCAGTCGGTGCGGAAGGGGCCGGGCTCCACGATCAGCACCTTGATCCCGAATGCGGCGACCTCCTTGGCGAGCGCCTCCGATAGGCCTTCGACGGCAAATTTTGTCGCGTTGTAATAGCCGACCCCGGGGAAGCCGATGAAGCCGCCCTGCGAGGAGATGTTGACGATCGCGCCCGACTTCTGCGCCCGCATGACCGGCAGCAGGGCGCGGGTCATCGCGGCGAGGCCGAAGAAATTCGTCTCGAACATGGCGCGGATGTCGGCGTCCTCGCCCTCCTCGACCGCGGCCAGATAGCCATAGCCGGCGTTGTTGACCAGCACGTCGATGCGGCCGAATT
>NZ_JBKQOT010000182.1:0-6563 GCF_052145395.1 Roseiarcus sp. | reverse complement strand
CTGTGCCGGCCCAAGGCTAATGTGATTATATCAAATCGATACATGATGATTCTAATCTGATACATCATCCATGCATTCGGAAACCCGCGACGATCCGGGCGGCCGCCTGAAAGGTCCCGGCGGGTCCTATTCGGCCTTGGTCTCCGCCAGCCTCTGCAGTCGCCGCGGGGCCATTTGATTTGAGTAAAATGTTTCGGATATCTTCCCTGTGGTTAGCGCCCCCGCGCCTGGGCTTGCGCCGCAAAACCTAAAGGTCTGCCGCCTTTTCCCGGCGTGCGGCTTTGACCTGCGGCGCGGTCTGCTTCATAAGCCCGGCCCGGGCCGGTTCGGTCATGTTGCGTCAGGGAAAAAGGCGTTCGCGTTGAGGAACCGGGGTTCCCGAAACCGACCGGAGCGCATGGGGCTGGCGATGATCGCCGCAGTCGCGGCGGCCGCGGCGCCCTTCGCCGGCGTCGAGGGGGCCCGCGCTTTTGATGTCTTCGGTCTCTTCGGGTCTGACGACACGCCGCCCCCGGTTTCGAAAACGGCCATTGCCTACAAGGTGACGATCGACGTCAAAGGCGGCGACGGCGGGGTCAAAAACGCCGTGATGGACGCGTCCTCTCTGTACACGCTGCGCAAGGACGCGCCGCCGGACGGCGACGCTTTGGCGCGGCGCGCGACCAACGATTTCGGCCCGATCATCGACGCCCTGTGGGGCCTCGGCTACTACAACGCCACCGTCGCAGTCTCGCTCGACCGGGCGAGCCTGACCGTCGTATCGGCCGACGTCGCGGCGTTCGCGCGCACGGCCGAAAGTTACCGCAACCGCGCGGCTGCGCCGGTGACCATCCGGATCGATCCTGGCCCGATGTTCCGGCTCGGCGAAATCCGGGTCGTCAACGGCGCCGGCGAGGCGTTTCCGGAATCCCAGTTGCCGGCCCGCGCAATCGGCCTGAAGGCCGGCGACCCCGCGGCCGCGAGCGCCCTGCGCACGGCGGAGGCGCGGATCGTCGATTATTTCCGCAACCAGGGCCGGCCGCTCGCCAAGGTCCTGTCGATCGCGCCGGTGGTCAATCATGCGACCGAGACGATGGACGTCACGTTCTTCGCCGCGCCGGGGCCGGTCGCGCCGTTCGGCGAGGCGTCGCTCGTCGGCCCCAAGGACTTCAGCCCCGCAATCGCCCGCTCGTTCCTCTATATCGAACCGGGCGACCCCTATTCGCCGAAGGCGATCGAAGACGCGAGGACCAGTTTGCGCGAAATCCCCGCGGTCGGCGGCGTGCGGATCACCGAGAGCCCGACGCTCGACGCCTTGGGCCGCCTGCCTTATGAGGTCGACGTCGAAGACCGCCTGCCCTATTCCGTCGGCGCCTCGGCTCAATATTCCACCTACAACGGCCCCGCCGGACAGGTCTATTGGGAGGACCGCAACGTGTTTGGCGGCGCGGAGCGGCTGCGGCTGCAGGCGGACGTCTTCTACGCGCCGCCCTGGTATGTCACGTCCAACAGCGTCCGCGACTTGTCGATCAACGACCTCGGCGGCCGGATCAAGGCGAGCTTCCTCAAGCCCGCCTTGTGGGGAACGCGCAACGACTTCTTGTTCGACGCGCTCGGCGAGAAGATGAGCACCAGCGGCGTAGGCTTCGTCGGCTACCAGGTCGAGGACGCCGACGCTCAGGCCGCTCTCCGCCATCGCTTCAGTCAGAATTTTTGGATCCAGGCGGGCGTCGAAGGGCAGAATGGCGTGGCCACGGATTCGCTCGGCAGGGTTAACTATACGTTGATCGGCGTGCCCGTCTCGGCCAACTACGACACGACCGACAATAAGCTCGACCCGACCACCGGCGTGCGGCTCAACGCCACGGCTTCCGGCTTCGGCGAGTTCCTCGGCTCGACCCTCAATCTCGCGCAGTTCAAGGCGCGCGGGTCGGCCTATTATTCGATCGACCCCGACTCGCGCTTCGTTCTCGCCGGCCGGATCGGCCTCGGCGCGGAGTCCGGCCCGGACCTGGACGAGATCCCCGCCAACTGGCGGTTCTATTCCGGCGGCGGCGGCTCGGTGCGCGGCTACGCCTACGACAGCCTCGGGCCGCGGAACATCTTTGGCGTGGTCGGCGGCCGGAGCCTGTTCGAAGCCTCGGCCGAATTGCGGATCAAGATCACCGACACCATCGGGATCGTGCCGTTCTTCGACGCCGGCAACGCCTTCGCCTCCAACTTCCCGAATTTCAGCATGCCGCTGTACGAGGCGGCCGGCCTTGGTTTCCGCTATTATACCGCCATCGGCCCGATCCGCCTCGACGTCGCCTTCCCGTTCCAGCGCGTCCCCGGCAGCGGCCCGGTCGCGGTCTACATCAGCATCGGGCAGGCCTTCTGATGGCGAGAGTTGGCTTCCATTGCGTCAACCCGGTTGGCGCCGATCCCCCTCTCCTCGCAGGCGGGGAGAGGGAAGGGGTGAGGGGCCTTGGCGATTGGCCGCTCCGCGCGCTCACCCAGCCCCTCATCCTAGCCTTCTCCTCGCAAGCGGGGAGAAGGAATTGGCGGCGCCCACTGTCTATCCATCTGCGCACCGCCATAGCGGCGCTTCTCGCGCTCCTCTTCATCCTCGCCGCCCCCGCCCGCGCCGACGATTCCGACAAGGGCGTGCTCGCCAATCTGATCTCGCAGGCCTTGTCCTCGCCTTCGATGAAGGTGTCGATCGGCGCGGTCGACGGCGTGCTGTCGTCGGACGCCACCATCAGCGACATCGTGCTCTCCGATCGCGACGGGCCGTGGCTCAAGGTCGACAAGGTGAGGCTCGTCTGGAGCCGGCTGGCGCTATTCAGCGGGCGGCTCGACGTCGACCGGCTGACGATCGGGCATCTGCAGGTTCTCCGACGTCCCCTGCCCTCGGAAACGCCGCCGCCCGATACCGGGACGCCCCGGCCGATTTTGCCTCAACTGCCGGTCAAGGTGATCGTCAAGCAATTCGCCGTGCAGGAGCTTTCGCTCGGGGAGCCGGTCATCGGCGTGGCGGCGCGGCTCGCCATCGACGGCCGGGTGACGCTCGGCCCGCCGGCCGAGGGCCTCGACCTCAGCCTGACCGCGAAGCGGCTCGACGCGGCGGGCGAATTCAAGGCGCTGCTCAGCTACGTGCCCGCCACCGACAAGCTGACGGTCAGCGTCGATTCCTCCGAGCCTGCAGGCGGCATCTTCGCCCATCTCGTCAATCTTCCTGGCCTGCCCGCCGCGAAGCTCAGCTTCGAGGGCGCCGGACCGCTCGACCGTTTCGACGCCAAGCTCGACTTCGCGGCGGGTCCGGACGTCTGGGCGAAGGGCGACGTCCTAGTCGCCCGGCAGGGCGCCGCGCGGCGGCTGACCCTCGATCTGAACTCCCGGCTCGAGGGCATGACGCCGCAGGTCCTCCGCCCGGTGTTCGCGGGCGAGACGACGCTCAAGGGCGACGTCCTGTTCAACGACGACGCCAGCATCGTCATGCCCGGCCTGCATCTCGTCTCGGCCAACGCGCGGCTCGACATCGAGGGAACGAAGACCGCCGGCGACACGCTCGACATCAAAATCCACGCGGGCGCGATCCCGGGCTCGACGCAGATCGGCAAGCTCGACCTCAACGCGGCGATCTTCGGGCCGGTCTCGGCCCCCTCCGTTAACGGGGCCTTTGACGCCGGAGACATCCATGTCACGGAAGGATCGCTCGACCGCGTGGCCGCGACCTTCGAGGCCCATCCGAGCGGCGCGCTCACCGAGACGGCGACGAGGATTCTGTTCGACGGCCAGGGAACGGTGAAGGGCCTCGCCCTCGCCGATCCGGCGCTGGCGCGTGCGGTCAGCGGCGATTTCACGCTGACCGCGCGCGGCTCGGCGGCGGCGCGCGGCGAGGTTTCGTTCGACACGCTTGATCTCGTCGCGCCGACGTTCGAGGCCCAATATTCCGGCCTCATCGCGCCGCGAAAGTTGCACGGCCGGCTCCGTCTCACAGCGAACGATCTCAGCCGCTTCGCAGGGATCGCGGGCGGCAAGCTCGCAGGCGAGGCGCGCGTCGTCGCCGATCTCGAAGGCGCGCCGGGCTACGGCTTCGTGACCGCGGCCCTCGAGGCGCACGCCACGAACCTAGTCTCGCCCTATCCCATCCTCGACAAGGTCATCGGCGGCGAACTGACGGTGACTGGCGCCGCGCGCCTGACGCCGGACGGCTTCGGCTTCTCCGACCTCAAGGCGACCGGCCGCAACGGCTCGGCGCGTCTCGACGGAGACTACCGGACAGGCAAGGCGGATTTGACCGCCGCCGCCTTGATCCCGCAGGCCAAGGCGATCGATCCGCGGGTCGAGGGCAAGCTCGAACTGGTCGCGAAACTCTCCGGGGCTCCGGACGACCTTGGCGCCGAAGTCAAGGCGACGCTTGGCGCCGGGCGGCTGCTCGACCGCAAGACGGCCGGCGTCGCGCTGACCGCCGAGGCGAGCCATCTGACCGGCCCCATCGACGCGAAGTCTTCGCTGACGGGCGACGTCGACGGCCAGCCGCTCGCCGGGTCGGGCCATCTCACCAAACGGGTCGACGGCGGGTGGGCGGTGGACGGTCTCGGCCTGAGCCTCGCGTCGGCGCGCCTGGCCGGCGACCTGACGCTCGACGCCGATGGACTTGCGAACGGCCAGCTGACGTTCGGCGCCAAGAACCTCGACGACGTTTCGCCGCTCGTCCTCGCCAAGCTTAGCGGGTCGCTTCAGGCGAAGGCGACCGCGTCGGCCGCCGACGGCCGGCAGATGATCGCGATCGTCGCCGCCAGCGATCGCATGAGCGTCGGGACGAACCGGCTCGAGGGGCTCAAGGTCGACGTGACCGTCGGCGACCTGTGGGGCGCCCGGAGCGTCGACGGATCGGCGAAACTCGCCCGCGCCGAGATCGCCGGCGAAGGGGTCGCCGACATCCGGCTGACGGCGACGGCGGGCGCCGACTCGAGCGACCTCAATTTCAGCGGCGCCCTGCGCGGACTGGCGGTGAAGGCGCGCGGAACGCTCACCGGCGAAACCCCGGCGCGCCTCGCGCTCGCAAGCCTTACGGTCGAGGGCCGAGGCCGGCGCATCGCGCTCGCCCATCCGGCGAGCCTCACTTATGGCCGCGACGGCCTCGACATCCAAAAATTCGCGGTCGCCGTCGACTCCGGCCGGCTGTCGGTCGACGGCCATATCGGCGAAAAACTCGACCTCAAGGCGAGCGCAACCGGACTGCCGCTCGCCGCGCTCGACCTTGTCGCGCCGGGGCTCGGCCTTTCGGGCGTCGCCGAGGGCGCGGTGACGATCGGCGGGACGCCGGACGACCCGACCGGCGACTGGCGGCTGCGCCTGAAGGGGGTCAGCGCGCCGCAGGCGCAAAGCGCCGGCCTGCCTGCGCTCGACGTCTCGGGGTCGGGTCGGCTCGGCGGCGGCCGGACCTCGGTCGACCTCTCGGTCAACGCCGGTCCCGGCAGCGCGCTTCGCGTCACGGGCTCGGCGCCGATTGCGCCCGGCGGCGCGCTCGACCTGAAGATCGACGGCCGGCTCGACGCCGCCCTCGCCAATGTCGCGCTTTCCACCGGCGGCCGGAATATGAGCGGGACAGTGACGGTCGCAATGCAGGCGCGCGGAACGCTCGACAAGCCGGACGCGCGCGGAACGATCGCGCTCGCCAACGGCGCCTTCCGCGACGACCAGACCGGATTCAAGCTCACCTCCATCAGCGCGCTCCTGACGGCCAACGGCGATACGATCCGCATCGACCGCCTGAGCGGGACGACGCCGAACGGCGGCACGATCGGGGCGAACGGCGAGGTCAGGCTCGACCCGACCGCCGGTTTCCCGGGGACGGTCCGCATCGTCGGCAAGCGCGCCGAGCTGATTTCGAACGCTGTCGTCGCCGCAAGAGCGGACCTCGCGCTCGACATCTCCGGCAAGCTCGCTCAGTCGCCGACGATCTCGGGGCGGATTGCGATCGACTCGATGGATATCACCGTGCCCCAGCGCTTCGGCGGCGTGTCGTCCCCGATTCCCGGCACGAAGCACGTCAATCCGACGGCGACGGCGCGGGCGCTCCTTGCTCAGCGCGCCAAGGCCGCCGCCGGGGCGCGCGGGCCGCTGTTCGACGCGACGCTGGCGCTGACGATCTCCGCGGCCAACCGGGTGTTCGTCCGAGGTCGGGGCATCAACGCCGAATTGGGCGGCGATCTGCATGTCGCCGGCTCCGCACGCGACCCGCAGGTGACCGGCGGCTTCGACCTCTTGCGCGGCTCTCTGGCGCTGATCGGCCAGCGGCTGACCTTCACCCGCGGCCGCGTGGTCTTCCACGGCGGCGTGATCCCGGACCTCGACCTCGTCGCCGAGACGACCGCCGCGGACATCACCGCGCGCATCGAAGTCTCGGGTCCTGCGGACCAGCCGGCCTTCGCGATCACCTCCTCGCCGAGCCTTCCGCAGGACGAGATTCTCTCGAGGCTCCTGTTTCAGAAGCCGTCGGGCAACCTGTCGGCGTTCCAGGCGCTGGAGCTCGCCAACGCGGTCGCGACCCTGTCCGGCCACGGCGACGCGCTCGACCAAGTGCGCAAAACGCT
>NZ_JBKQOT010000181.1:0-11314 GCF_052145395.1 Roseiarcus sp. | reverse complement strand
TAGGCGGAGACGAGGATTTTGTGAGCGATGGCGAGCGCCGCGCGCAAAGCGCCGCGGCGGGCCTTGAGGCGATGGAATTTATCTTTGAGATAGCTGCCTTTGGTTCGTGCGGCGGAGATGGCGGCGCTGACCAGGATGGTGCGGAGGTGGATGTTGCCCTTCCGGGCCCGGCCGCTCTTCTGCCTGCCCGCACTCTCATGACTGCCGGGACAGACGCCGGCCCAGGCCGCCAAGTGATAGACGCTCAAGAATACGCTCATGTCGACGCCGATCTCGGCGATCAGCACGGCCGCAACCAGCCAGTCGACGCCCGGAATCTGCATCAGGAGCGCGTGCTGCATGCAATAGGGCTCAAGCCGCTCGCCGATGCGCAGGTCGAGCGCTGCGATGTCCGCCTCGATCGCTTCGAGCCGGCGCAGCTGCATCGCCAGGAGGAAGCGGTGATGCTCCTCGATCCGCCCGTCGAGCGCCAGGATCAGATCGGCGCGCTTGCGGCGCAACTGGCCCTTGGCGAGATCCGCCATCGCCTCGGCCGAGGCCTCGCCCTCGATCAGCGCCCGGAGCATCGCGCGGCCGGACACGCCGAAGACATCGCTGGCGACGCTCGCCAGCTTGATGTTGGCGGTCTCCAGGAGCTTCAGGAGCCGGTTGCGTTCGGCCGCCTGGCTCTCCACCAGCTTGCGGCGGTAGCGCAGCAGCTCGCGCAGCTCCCGCAGCGGCCGGGGCGGCACGAAGCTCTTGGCGATCAGGCCGTGTCGCACCAGATCGGCGATCCACTCGGAATCCTTCACATCGGTCTTGCGCCCCGGCACGTTGCGGATGTGCCGGGCGTTGCCGACGATCAGTTCGAAATGCCCCTCCAGGACGGCATAGACCGGGCGCCAGTAGACGCCCGTGCTCTCCATCCCAACGTGCGTCACTGCCGCCGCCCTCAGCCAGTCCCCCAACGCTTCGAGGTCCCGCGTCACGGTGCGAAACGTCCGCACCTCCTTGGTCGGTTGCGCTCCAGGCGCGCCGACCAGAAGGCACGCCACGACCGTCTCCGCACGTCCAGACCACAACACCGCTCAAGGATCGCTTGCATCATCGCCTCCTTCCGTCAGAAGGCGACCGTGACGCTGCAGGTACGTTCGAGACACTGCCATGCGTGCTCCCCGTTCCCGAGGGCGACAAAGAATGGCGCCTCAACGCAGCGCGGGCCGGACTGCTTATCGGGGTCGCGAGCCACCGCAGAGTTGTCAGCCTCAACACGATCGCCCGTCGTGAGGCTCCAACAAACCGGCCCGCGCCGCCACCATTTTCATCCATAATGGCGCGCCGCAGGCGCTGGTTGGCTCCCAACAACAAGGTGATGAACAGCGGCACGGTCAGCGCGAACTCGACTGCGGCCGCGCTGCGTTCGCACGAACGCATCTTCCGCCCTGCAACCCCGATCCGCAGTCTCCGCATCCGTTGTCCGAACGAATGCCTCACTGGGCCTGCACCACGGAGGACGTCGTGAAGGTCTGCGAAGGAATGAGACCGTTCGATCCGAACATGGACGTGAACGGGACGGACGCCGCGATCGTCACAAATTTGCCCGCGATTCCGCCGCCCGAGCACGTCGACCCGCAGGTCGCGCTCGATCCCCAGTTCACCCCTCCGCCCGACGCAGGCGTCGGACAGTAGCAACTGTCAGCCGGACTCGACGACCCGCTGAGCGTCAGAACGCCGCCCGACAAAGCGGCGCTGGGCCCGTTGTTGACGGTGACGATCGCGTTGGCCCAATTCGCGGCCTGAGCGCTGGACAGAATGTTTCCAAGCGCCTGCGCAAGCGACTGCCCTTGGGTCGAGTTCACGCTCGACGCGTTGAGGATCGCGTAGTCGGCCGCAGCGGACACGGCCCCGTTGAGGGCGAACCTGTCGTATATCGCCGTGCCGAAATCGACCGTGCCGATCAGCAGAAGCAAAAGCACCGGCGCGATCATCGCGAATTCGACGACGGCTGTTCCCTGCTCGTCCGCCGGCCGCTCCGTCGCCAAGACGATCCAGTGTCGAGAGCCCTGCGCAGGCTTCCGCTTTTCCGTTGTGACGCGAACCGCAAACATGTCCGTCACGCGCTCCCGCGCATTCAAGACCCGCTACTCCACCAGGACCGGCGCCCCGTTCCCGCCCGCGCTTCCTGTCGTCGGGAGCGCGCACTGCGCCAGGTCGTTGATCGACGTCCCGCCGCTCAGCGTGACGGCCGTGGCGACGATTTCGAGGCACTGGTTGGCGCCATTGCTGGCGCTCGAGCCGCCGCTGAGCGTCATTGGACCGTTGGGGAAGTAGAGCGCCCCGCCGATCGTCGCCGACCCGCCCTCGTTGAGCGTGATCCCGGCGGTCGTAGAGGTCGACAGCGGCCCGACGATCGCGACGTTCTGATACGTTCCCGAGGTCGGAGCCGAGATCGTCACCCCGCTGAAACCGGCGCTGACGTAAAGGGCCGGCGTCGGCGACCCGGACGGCGGCGTTACGGCCTTCGGCGAAGAGCCGGTGACTGCGATCGTGACGTTCAAACCGTAAACGCCGACGTTGGCGTTCACGCCCTGGCACCACACGTCGCCGCCGCCGTTGACGCCGAGCCAGAAGTTCCCGGCGATCGCGTAGAGGCCAGATCCGAGCGTGAGGCCGCCGGCCAGCGACACGGTGCCGTTGATGTCGTGATTGGTCGCGGCCGGCAGGGTCGTGCACGCCCCGCCGCTCTCGTACAGGTCGCCGACCGCCTGAAACACCGAGTTCGAGCCGGTCGCGTCCGCGAAGGTCGTTTTCGCCCCACCGCCGACGTTGAGGGCATACCCGTTGCTCGACGGGCCGATCTGGTAGCTGTTGGTCGACCCGCCGCCAAGCGTGATCGTCTCGCCGCCGCTGTTATAGATCCCGGACGTCAGGACGAATGCGCTCGGCCCGCCGAACGTCAGGGTCGTCCCGGTGTGGCAGATCGAGTAGTTGGCGCCCGAGCATGAGGGCCCCTTGCCGATGTTGAACGCGCCTGCGCCGAAAGCGGTCGTCGATCCGCCGCCCGTGACGAGCCCTCCGGCCATGTTGAAGGTCCCCGGACCGAAGCTCAAAGACGTCCCGCTATTCGTAACCGCTCCCGAAAAGTTGTAGGTCGTCGAGGCGGACCCGCACGTGTTGAAATTGACGGTGATGCCGCCCCCAAAGACACCGAGCCGAAACTGTAGGTCCCGCCGGAAGGGCACGTCAGGGTCCAGGTCGGCGACGACCACGTCGCGGCGCATCCGGCCGAGCGCGCCTCCGCAACCGCCTGGTTCGACCAGTCGAAGGTGATGTTGGTCCCGCTTGGCGGCGAAGCGATCGTCGGACTGGCGAGAGCTTCGTTTGCGACCGCGCGCGTATTGGCGGCGACGATCCCCGCATTGTCCGCCAGCGGGTCCGAATTCGAAACCTTCTGAACCGTCCCGACAATTCCTCCGGCGCAGCTGACCGTCGGCTTCGAGCCGGCGTAGTCCACATCTTCGGCGGTGATCGTGTCCCCGCACGGGACCGTCACCGACGCCTGCGAGGCGACCACGCACTTCGGCGCATCGATGCTGGTTCCGCCGGACAGCGTGACGCCGGCGCCCGACGAATTGAGCGCGAGGATGCACAATGACCCGCCAGAGCCTGCCGACGGGATTTCGGCGTAGGACGTCGGCGCGATTTGGACGCTTCCGCCAAACCCGACGACCTGGCCGAAGACGATCGGCTCGTCGGTGGTGATAGTGACCTGAACCGCCTGGCTCGTAGACGTGCGCGGCGAGGTCACGAGGTTCGCCGTCACCGCGGTCTTGGCGACGCCGTTCAGAACGGCGACATTCTGTGCCGCCGACTGCATGGACGTCTGGCTGCGGGTCGCGACGTAGGCCAGCGCGCCGGCATAGGCCGCTTCGTCGGCGACCCGCTGCGTTTCGTCCCGGATCAGGAGCCCATTCCCGAACTCGACGGCAAGGGCGACGAGACCGATGACAGCCGGAAGCGCCAGGGCCGCGACGATTGTGATTGCGGCCCGCTCGTCCGCAACCAGCTTTTCAGGGAATGACGCCGCCGACGCCGAAACCGCTGTTCGGCCGTCCTTCAAAAGCGTCCTCAAATGCTTCTTCATGGCCAGCCTCGTACTGTTGGCGTTCAGCCACGACCGCGCAAACCCGAGATACCCCCAAGGATTCCTGTGTCTATGCGGTTGTCACTCTCGCCTTGGCTTGCCAACACCGGAAGGTGAGAGGCCAGCGCGGCGCCAGTGGCTTGGCAAGGGAAGCCGCCGATCCCGCCGGCCACGGCTATTTGCGACGAGGTGTTGGCGGTTGTCGGAGTTGCGCCCCAATCCTGGCGCGCTTCCTCGCGCAATACGGTTTAGTGCAACGAGTTTCCGACTTCTCCGAAAACCGTGCTCACCTTGGTTCCGACGGTTTGGACCGCCGTGATGATCGCGACCGCGATGAGGCTTGCGATCAGCGCATATTCGATCGCCGTCGCGCCTTTGGTGTCCTTTGCGAAACGTTTGAACAGAGTCATGTCGGCCTCCTCGCCGTTGCGTGAAAGGAACGCGCCGGCCCGGAATGCACGCGGGAGCGACCTCGACACGCGACACGAACAATCTGCGGAGCAAGACACTAAATAATCGTTGCGGCGCTGATTAGCGCGAATCCATGGGAGTATTCGTGGTCACGGATTGAATAATGACCCTACGCAATTTCGATCAGACCATAGCTCTTAGAGGAATGTCCGGTCGGCATAGACTGATTTTATTCGTAAACGCTTAAGCCTCTAGCAATCGTAGAAAGCGCAAATTCTGTCCTTTCCACGCACTCATGGCGATGGCGCTGCTCCGCGGAGGCCGGACGTGGCGGCGTCTTCAGACTCGCCCATGAAGCGGGACGTTGGACCCGCTTCCGACCAAAACACTCTGGAGAGAATGCACAGCAGTATTGCGCCGATCACGGCAGGGGCGAGCGGCAATCCGAATGTTCCGGCGACTGTTCGGGAAATCAGAGGCAGCCCATAGCCGCACAGCACGAACGTCTTCTCATACGGGCGAAAGCCCGACTGCAAGCCCTGGTCCGTCAGCCAGGCAAGGGGAATGGCCAGGAGCGCCAAGTCGTAGTCAAGCAGGAAGGGGCTCGCCAAAAGGCAAGCGCAGACGACGGCGGCAGGCTCCGCCGACGAATGAAGCTCGCGTTTATGCAGGAGAAACAAAGCCGAAATCGCTCCGAACGCTGCGATCGCCTGCAATGCATAGCCGAGTTCGATTGAGCCGCCAAGGAGGCGAACCGCCGCAAAGACGCTCTGCATCTTCTCGTCGCCTATGAGATGATGCTCCAACGCCAGCCGGGCAATTCGGGCGTCTGAGAAGAAGCTCGCCCATGCGGTCGCCCCGAATGCAAGGTATGACGCCGCGCAGACCAAAAGCGCGCTGATCGTCGCCGCCGCGAGGGTGACCCAACGGCGCGCGCAGCAGAGAGAAAACGGCAGCAACAAGACAAGCTGCGGTTTGAACGCCAGGAGGCCAAGAATGAGACCTCCAAGCGCCGGCTTGCGATCCATCGCCACGAGCCCGGCGCCGAAAACCGCGCCGGCCAGGAAGGCGTTCTGCCCGTGCGCGCAATTGATCAAGACCGCGGGAAATCCGAGAAACGCGATTGGTTCGAGGCGAGGAAACATGCGCCTGACGACGAGCCAGTAGGCGTAACCGGTGACGGCGAGCCAGATCGCGAGCGACCACAAATAGGGAGCGAGCGCCAGCGGCAAGCAGATCAACAAGTAAGGCGGCGGATAAAAGAAGGCGGTGTATCCGAGCGGCGCGTCGACGAGCGAGCGTTGGGCCGCCCAGTGAGCTGGGATGCTCCAGGCCAGAGCCGGATGGCCGGCGAGCGCTAGCTGTGAGGCCGTCCAGAAGCTCACAAAATCCGCGCCGATCGGGTTGCCTTGCCTGTCGAGCCCGCCCGGGCTCGATGCAAGCCAAGCGATGCTGATCATGACGGCGAGCGAGAACAGGATTCGGGGGTAGGCGCGCGCCCTCTCGGCGTTGAGCCAGGCCCCATCGCGCAGCGCAGTCGCGACGAACGGGAAACGGGAGGTTGAAGGCATCGAGCGGTTTCGGGCGAGATCCCGGTCGTTCCGTGTAAAAGAGGACACTACGACCTTACTGTTAAGGTGGAGTTCCTCATGCGCCGCCGAAGCCTCGCGCGGCAAAGTCCCAGAAAATCGCCGTCTATGGCGCTCTCCGCTTGCCGAGGAACGGACGGTGACGCGCGCTCCGGACATCCCGCCGTACCGCCTCCCGGCAGCAACGGCTCCGGCCTCAGATCGCCGGTCCAGCCGGACATCCCCCGCACTAGCGGCGCGGCGGTTCAGCGGATACACTGCAGGCATGACACCGCGGCGAATCTTGATCGTGGACGACGACGCTGACCTGCGCACCGCGCTCGTGGAGCAACTCGCCCTGCATCCGGAGTTCGAGGTCGAAACGGTCGCCAGCGCCGGAGAAGCGCTCTCCAGGGCGTCGGATTCGGGCCCGGACATCGTCATCATGGACGTCGGCCTTCCCGACCTCGACGGCCGCGAAGCCGTCAAACTCTTGCGTCGCAACGGCTATCGCCGGCCGATCATCATGCTGACCGCGCACGATTCGGACGCGGACGCGGTGCAGGGGCTCGATTCGGGCGCCAACGACTATATCGGCAAGCCGTTCCGCTTCATCGTGCTGCTCGCCCGCATCCGGGCGCAATTAAGGCAATACGAGGCGAGCGAGGACGCGGAATTCCAGGTCGGCCCGTACACCTTCCGCCCGACGTCGAAAAATCTGGTCGACGCGAAAGGCGTCAAGCTGCGCCTGACTGAGAAGGAAGCGGCGATCCTGCGTTTCCTGCACCGGGCCGACCAGCAGCCGGTGCCGCGCGAGGCTCTGCTCAAGCACGTCTGGGGCTACAATCCCAACGTCACGACCCACACGCTCGAGACGCACATCTACCGCCTGAGGCAGAAGATCGAGGACAATCCGGCGGAAGCCCAGCTTCTTATCACCGAGGCCGGCGGCTACAAGCTGGTGGCCGCGGCGGGAGCCGGGGGGCGCTCCGGGTGAGCCTCGACGCCGACGTTGCACGGCTGGCGCGGACCCGTCCGTTCAGTTTGATGCCGCGCGAGGCGGTGCAACTCATCGCATTTTCCTGCGTCAAGCAGCGCCTTCGGGCGGGCGAATCCCTGTTCCACGCAGGCGACGAAGGCGACGCCGGGTATTTCATCCAGTCCGGTGCGATCCTCCTCGAGGACAAGAGCGCCGTCTCCGCAAGCCGCCGGGCGACGGCGGGCGCGCTGGTCGGCGAGAGCGCCCTCTACGCGCCGGCCGTCCGCCGGGTGGACGCGCGGGCCGACGAGGACACGGTGCTGACGCGCATCCCGCGCGAGACGTTCCGCCGGGTGCTGAGCGAGTTTCCGGAAGCGGCCCAAAAGGTCCGCGCCGCACTTGCCGAGCGCACCCGCCGCCTCGTCGACGGCCTCGACGCCGCCCGCGCCCGCTCGATCGACGCCGCCCCGCTGCGGCCGAGGGTCCCGACATGAGTCCATCCGAGCCGAGCGCCCTCGGACGCCTGCGGGCGCCGACGCTGGAGGCGATCGAAGCGCTGGCCGACGCCGCCTTTTCCCGCCTGCCGCAGCAGTTCCGCGCCTTATGCGAGGGGCTCGTCATCCAGGTCGTCGACTTCGCCGACGACGAGACGCTCGACGAGATGGGTGCGGAAAGCGAGTTCGACCTGCTCGGCCTCTTCCGCGGGCACGGCCTCCCGCATCGCGGCGCAATCGACGAAACCGGGCAATTGCCCACCATGGTCTGGCTCTACCGCCGCCCGCTGCTCGACTACTGGTGCGACGGAGAGGACACGCTGGACGAGGTCGTCACCCACGTGCTGGTGCATGAGATCGGCCACCATTTCGGCCTCTCGGACGCGGACATGGAATCGATCGAGCGCCAGGCGCGGTGATTCGCCGGGGCCGCGTGCGGCGGCGCGCGGCAAAGGCCCGGAAACCGCTGGATTTCGGCGCCTTCACAAGGGTGTCACGCTAGCTGTAGAGTAAAGGCGCGGTCGGGTGCGGTCCGGCTTCGTTGCCATATGGAGGTACGGAGCGTTCTCGTGACTGTTCATGTTCAAGCGCTGTCGCCCGGCAACTGCCCGGCTCTCGTGTTGAATGCGGACTTTCGGCCGCTGAGCTACTATCCCCTGTCGATCTGGTGCTGGCAGGACGCGATCAAGGCGGTGTTCCTCGATCGGGTCAACATCCTCTCCGAATACGACACGCTGGTCCGGAGCCCCTCGTTCGAGATGCGGCTGCCCACGGTCGTGTCGCTGAAGAGCTACGTGAAGCCGACGCGCTTCCCCGCTTTCACCCGGTTCAACGTTTTCTTGCGCGACCGCTTCACCTGCCAGTACTGCGGGGAGCGCGAGGAGCTTACGTTCGACCATGTCATTCCCCGCTCCAAGGGCGGCGTGACGAGCTGGGAGAATGTGGTCGCGGCGTGCTCGGTCTGCAACCTCAGGAAGGCGGACATGCTGCCCTCGGTCGCCCGCATGTGGCCGGCGACGGAGCCCTACCAGCCGACGGTCCACGACCTTCACCAGAACGGCCGGCTGTTCCCGCCGAACTACCTCCACGACAGCTGGATGGACTACCTCTACTGGGACAGCGAGCTCGAGGAGTGACCGCTCCGGCGGCCCGTGTTTGCGCGGAAAGTCTTTTGGACTTTTTGGGCGACGGTTCGCGCCCGGTTCACTGTCCGAATCCGCCGTTGAACGCCGCAGGACGCCCCGGATGCGGCGTCGCGCCGGAGACGGGCAGTCCCGCTTGCCTGCACCAGGCCGGTGTGCCGTTGCAGGTGGGCGCCGCAGCGGGCGCCTCCGGCGCTGAAGCCGGGGCTGATCTTTTCGCGACATGCCGGACGGGCGCCTTGGCGGGCTCTTTTGCGACACGCGGCGCCGGCCTTGTCGCCTGCACGGGCCTGGACGCCGCGGGTTTGGCCGCCTGCGCCGGGGGCCTCGTCGCCTGCGCGGGCGCCGGCGCCGCCTGCGCTCCCAGCAGCTTCAGATACGCGTCCTCGCTCTCGACCCGCAGCTCCGCCCATTGCAGCGGCCCCAGAAAGGAGCTCAGCGCGACTCCGCGGCTCTTCTGCCATTCAGTGATGGCGAAGCGGGTCGGTTCGTCAAGCGTCCCGGTCGGAGGCCCCTGGTAAAGGCCAAGCGCCTTCAGGCGCTCTTGGATCTCCGCCTGATCAGCCGGCGTGAGGTTCAGCGCCTTCTCCGTGTCGACCGTGCCGATCTCCGCTTGCCAGTCGGGCTGGGCCGGTCCAGCCGACGGGCCGCCGCCTTCGGCGAAAGCCGGACGGAGCAGAAAAACGACGCCCGCCACCACGCACATCGCTTTCAGAAGGCGGACAAAACGGTTGGCGACGGGGACTCTTGCCCGATTCCATGCGGACGGACCGCCCACCCCGTCGAAACGCTTCGGAATCACGTCTTCCGCCTCTCCTTCGGCCACGAGTCCTGGACCAATGCGCCCCAAACGCGCTTCCGGGATCGCGCTCGCTTCCACGCTTTCTTGACGATTCCCGTTCGAAATCCGCCGGCCCGCAGGCGGGAGCGGATAAGGTGCGCCAAGGTCTTGTCTTTCGCAAGGCGGGAGGCAAGCCCGCGGCCGGTCCGGCGCCACAAAAGAGGCGCGCATGGGCCGCGGGCCCGTGGTAAGGGGCGCCGATGCGCATCGCCGATTTCGACGTTCTGATCGTTCCCCGTCTCGGCGGCGCCGGGGATGGGGATTGGCCCAGCCGATGGCGGGCCAAACTTTCCACCGCGCGCCTCATTGTCCCGAGCGATGCGGGCGCAACCGGGCGGAAGGCGTGGACGGACGCGATCGCCGAGGCCGTACGCGCGGCCAGGCGGCCGGTGCTGTTCGTCGGTCACGGCCTCGGCGCCGCCGCCGTCGCCAGCTCGGCTTTCGCGCTCGGCGGCGCGGACGTCCGCGGCGCCTTCCTCGTCGCCCCGACCGACCGCGCCGGGCTCGAACGGATCGCGGGCCCCGGCTGGTCCGTTCCGCGCGCGCCTCTGCCCTGGCCAAGCGTGGTGATCGCCAGCCGCAACGACGCGGACAGCGGCTACGACGAAGTCGCGGCTCTCGCGGCCGACTGGGGCGCGGAGCTGATCGACGCCGGCGCCGCCGGCGGCCTCGACGCCCTGAGCGGGCACGGTCCCTGGCCGGAGGGCCTGATGCGACTCGCGGGCTTCATCAAGAAGCTTCCGTGACGGCCGCGCGTCGCAATAGGCCGGAAACGGCCCGCGCTGGATATTTACTAGTACGATATGGACATATTGCCGTTACACCTTTCGTTCTCTGATAAATCTGCAAAAGGCGTAATCGCCAAAAGTGAGGGAACGTCCATGACCCGCTCGCCGCACCATCGCAAGAAGAAGAGCCCGCCAGCGCCGTCGGCGCCGCCGCCGATCGACAACACGGATCCGACGCCGGTCGACCGGCCGGTGTTCGGCCAGCCGACGCCGACCGCGGACCCAAAGGAATTCCGCGTCCCCCATCCGTCCGACAACGCGGCTTATGCGAAAATCGACGCGCTCAATGCGGCGCACAAGCTCAATCCCCTGCCCTTCCCGGCGCCGCGCGGCCTTCCCGAGCCGCGGCTCACGCTGGCGCAGGTCTTCGGTCCCGACGGCGACGCGCTGGCAAAGCAAATCGAGTCGTCCGGTCGCCTCGTCTTTCATGCGGTCGGCGACACCGGATCGGTGAAAGGGCCCGAGAACCAGGACCTCGTCGCCGACAAGATGGTCGCGGACTTCGACGACGAGGTGGCCGAGAACCGGCCTCAGTTCTTCTTTCACCTCGGCGACGTCATCTATAATTTCGGCGAGCGTCAGTATTACTATGATCAGTTTTACGAGCCTTATCGCGATTACCCCGCGCCGATCCTGGCGATCGCCGGCAACCACGACGGCATGGTCGCTCCGGGCGTGACCACGCCGTCGCTCGAGGCCTTCCTCGACAATTTCTGCGCGACCGATTTCGAGGTCCGGCCCGAGGCGGGCGGCCTGTCGCGCACGGCGCAGATCCAGCCCGGCGTTTTCTTCACCTTCGAGGCGCCGTTCCTCCGGGTGATTGCGCTCTATTCCAACACCCTCGAGGACCCCGGCGTCATCGCCTCGCCGGAGATCGGCGACTCGCAGCTGACATTCCTCGAGGCCGCGCTGAAGCGCATCAAGAAGGAGAAATACGACGGGGCGCTCGTCTTTGCGCATCACCATCC
>NZ_JBKQOT010000180.1:0-3337 GCF_052145395.1 Roseiarcus sp. | reverse complement strand
GGACTTACCCGCTGCTTCGTCGCAGCCTTCCGTCCGGTGACGGCCATGCCGTGATGATCCTTCGGGGATTCTTCGCGAGCGATGTCTCGACAGCGCCTTTGCGCACCTTTCTGCGCCAAGGGCTATCAGCCGCATGGCTGGAACCATGGTCGCAATCTCGAGTTGCGGCCCGGACTAAAGGAAGGCCTGCTCGCGCGACTTCGGGCGTTGCGCAGTCAGTCCGGCCGCAAAGTGAGCCTGATCGGGTGGAGTCTGGGCGGCGTTCACGCGCGCGAACTCGCGAAACTGGCTGTCGACGACGTACGGCTGGTGATTACGCTGGGAAGCCCCTTCAAGAGCAACACCAAGGCGACCCGCGCGACAAAGCTCTACTTGACGCTTTCGGATCGCACTGTCGAGAATGCACGGGTGACGGCCAACCTTCACCACCCTCCGTCCGTACCCACGACAGCCATCTTCAGCCGCAGCGACGGCGTCGTTGCATGGCAGTGCTGCGTCGAGGATGCAGGCTCCCATACTGAAAGCATCGAGGTCAGGTCGAGCCATTCGGCATGGGCCATCATCCCGCGGTCCTGTACGCCATTGCCGACCGCCTTGCTGAGCCGGAGCATGAATGGAAGCCGTTCGATCGCGGCTTTATGCGCGCGCTGTTCTTCCCGCGCCCCTACGGCTCGAGGTCGGGCGGAACTCGACGTGGTGGTTTGCGATAAATCGCAAGTGCACGGATCCGCCGGGTTTCGCACCCGACGACGCGGTTGAACGGTCAGCTTCCGCACAGCCGACCTCGCCGTGCGGTTAGGTAGAGTTGCGAGGGCTGAGGTGGCGCGAGGCGAGCCTTCCGCCTCGTGGACTTCACATGACCTGAGACGGCTCCCGTGTGACCTGACGCGCGCGAAAAAGCGCCGCGCAATCGCGCCTCACACTCTCAGGCGCCGCGCGTCGCGGTCCCAACCAGGCCTGCGCCGACGAGCCCAGGTCGCTCCAAGGATTCCTGAATTAAAGGACATCGTCGGCCTCCTCATGGACGCGGCCGAATTGAAAATGCGCTGACTCGCTACAGGAACAGAGAACAGAACCGCGTCACCAAGGTATTGGACGCCTGCGACAACGTGTCTCAGTTTGCTCTCGAACCTTTGATCCTCATCAATGCGCGGCGGCTGGCGGATCGTATGATGTGCAACTTTTGCACATCGGAGGAAGCGCGGCATGCCGGCGAATCTGATCAAGATCAGTCCCTCGGCCTATGAGTATCCGCTTCTCATCAAGCATCTGCTGCACTACCCGATGGTGCACTCGCCCGACCAGGAGATCGTCTATCGGGACCTGAGGCGGCACAGCTACCGGGTGTTCCGTGAGCGCATCGGTCGGCTCGCGAGCGGGCTCTCGGAAATCGGCGTCAAGCCGGGCGACGTCGTGGCCGTGCTCGACTGGGACAGCCACCGCTATCTCGAGTGCTATTTCGCCGTGCCGATGATGGGCGCGGTGTTGCAGACGGTCAATCTCTCGCTGCCGCCGGAGGCGCTGCTCTTTGCGATGAACGACGCAGCCCCCTCGACGGTGTTGGTCAACGCCGACTTCCTGCCGCTCATGGAGAAGCTCGCCGACAAGCTGCCTTCGGTGAAGACATACGTGCTGCTGCACGACCGCAAGGACCGGCCGACCACGCGCTTGCCGATCGAGTGCGAATACGAGGACATGCTGGAGGCGAATTCGCCCTTCTTCCAGTTTCCGGATTTCGACGAGAACACGCGCGCGACGACGTTTCATACGACCGGCACGACGGGGCGCCCGAAGGGAGTGTACTTCAGCCACCGCCAGCTGGTGCTGCATACGCTCAGCGTCGCGGCTGAATATGGCTGTGCTCCGAGCCAGGGACGGATTCACCGCGACGACGTCTACATGCCGTTGACGCCTATGTTTCACGTCCACGCATGGGGCATCCCCTATCTATACACTTTGCTTGGCGCCAAACAGGTCTACCCGGGGCGGTACGTCCCCGATGTCCTGCTGGGATTGATCGCGCGCGAGGGCGTGACTTTCTCGCACTGCGTGCCGACGATCCTGCAGATGCTGCTCGCCGCGCCGGCGAGCAAGGACGTCGACCTCTCGAAGGTGAAAATGGTGATCGGAGGGTCGGCGCTGCCGCGGGCGCTGGCCAGGGCGGCGATGGCGCACCGCATCGACATCTTCGCCGGCTATGGTCAATCCGAGTCCTGCCCGGTGCTGACCGGCGTGCATCTGACCACGAAGCAACTGGAGGAAGATGCCGAAGCGCTCGTGGAGCGCCGAACCGCCGCCGGGCAGCCGGGGCCTCTGGTCGATTTGCGCATCGTCGACGCGGATATGTCCGACGTGCCGCGCGACGGCAAAACTCAGGGAGAGATCGTGGTGCGCGCGCCCTGGCTGACCATGGGCTATCTCAATGATCCGGCGGCGTCGGAGCAGCTCTGGGCCGGCGGATATCTGCACACCGGGGACGTGGCGAACTGGGACGCCGAGGGGACCATCCACATCGTCGATCGAATCAAGGACATCATCAAGAGCGGCGGCGAATGGGTCTCTTCGCTCCAGGTGGAGGACATCATCTCGGAAAAGAGCGGCGTCGTGAAGACCGCCGTCATCGCCGTCAAGGACGCCAAATGGGGCGAGCGCCCCATGGCGCTGGTCGTCGTCGAGCCAGGATTTGCCGGCGACTCCGCGGAAGCCGCGGAACAGGCCATTCGCGCCCACGTGAAGACCTACGTCGACAAGGGCGTGATCTCGAAGTTCGCGATCCCCGACCGGGTCATGCTCGTCAAGGAGCTGCCGCTGACCTCCGTGGGCAAGCTTGACAAGGCGGCGCTGCGCCAAAGGCACCTGCGCGACGACGCAACATAGCGGTGCGTCCGAAGGACTGACGAAGCTTGGGGCCCCAACAAGGGGGAGTCGCGGGTATGAGCAAAGCAGACAAGAAATTGAGCGCAACCCGCTGTTCTGGGAACAAGTGGCGTTGAACTTCGTCGTCGTTGCGGTTCTGATCGCGTGCGGCGCGCTGTTGACCTTCAAGTTGATGGGTGAGGAATACAGCGAATGGACCGTCATCGGCTTCTTCGCGACGGTGTTCTTCGCCTTCATTTGGGGTGCGTCACGGTTATCTGAGACATCTGGCTGCGGTAAATGAACCGCAACCGGAGGTTTCGAAATGACGATTGATGCAGGGCTGAAGCCCGAGGGGCGCCGGAGCGCTCCCCCATAGCTGGCGCAGGCGCCCCCTCGGGCGTCGATGCAGGACCGAAGCGCTATTCGGTCCAACGCAAGATGGCGGTGGTGGCGCGTTTGTTGCGTGGCGAACCGTTGG
>NZ_JBKQOT010000179.1:0-4097 GCF_052145395.1 Roseiarcus sp. | reverse complement strand
ATGCGATGCTCCTCCAGCCCATCCCTGGCGATCTTCACCAGGTCGGCCCGATCCGGCGGGCTGAGGAAATTGCGGTCCGTCTTCATCCAATGACTGGAATCGATCCCGCTGATTCGGTCAAACGATTTTTCGGATGTCCGAGGATTCCCGCTATAGGCAAAATATAAGCGCGGTCGGCCACGGCGACGCAAATGGCGCAAGGGCGGCCAAGGAGAGTAACAGCACGCCGCCAAAATGAATCAGCGTAGGAGTCAAAAAAGAGCGCGTGCCGATTATTGCGTCCGAACTGGAGAATCCGACACCGAGCGTGACCACGGCAAACAGCAGCCCGATCAGAGAGGCGGTCGCTGCACCCGTCGTGACGTAGAAGTTGACCCAGTCGCCCAGTCGTGAAGCGTTGGAGCCATGAACTGGAACACGCGCCAGTTTCCGTACTTTTGCAACTATTGCAGCAATGCTCCAGAATCCCCCAATCGCGAACTTCGAGCCGACGTGCGGCGAGCAATGAGCGGGACCGGCGGCCGCTGGCTAGCGATCGATCATGCGAACACGAGGATATGAAAATTCTTCGTTTTCGTCGTCGACAGCCGAATTTAATTCGACCGCCATGGGAGCGACACTTTACTCGCCGCTACTCGAGTCGCCGCCGGAACAGCCAGGCAGCGGCGCTGAGCGTGCCCACCGCGATGAGTGCGAGCGGAACGGCGTTCTTGACGACTTCTCCTATCGGCAGGTCTCTCAAGAACACACCATTCACGATGACCAGAAAATAGCGCAGTGGGTTGATCAGCGTTATGGGTTGCAGCCATGTCGGCATGTTGTCGATTGGCGTGGCGAAGCCGGAAAGCAGCATCGCCGGCACCATGAAAAGAAACGCTCCGAGGATCGCCTGCTGCTGGGTCATCGCGATCGCGGATATGAACAAGCCGACTCCCACGACGGCGGCGAGATAGAGAAATGCGCCGCCGTAGAGAAAAAGCAGCGAGCCTCTCAGAGGCACCTCGAAGAAGAAGACGGCGGCCAGAATGTAGAGCGTGATGTTGAACAATCCGATAATCATCGGCGGGGTCAATTTGCCGAGTATTATCTCGCTGGTGCGGAGCGGGGACACCATCAACTGGTCCAACGTGCCAAGCTCGCGCTCGCGGGCGATCGACAGGGCGGTGACGATAAGTCCGATGACCAGCGCTATGCTGGCGATAAGATTCGGGACCATGAACCACTGGTAAATTAGGTTCGGATTGAACCAATTGAGGGGAACGATATCGATCCCAGCCGAGGCCGAGCGTCGGCCGGCGGGCGTATCCGCGGCCAAACCCGTGACGATCGCATAGAGGTAGCCGCCAACGATCTGAGGTGCGTTGGATTTACGGCCATCCAGTATGACTTCGATGTCGGTCGGCAGGCCGGCTTCGATATCTCGGGAGAAGGAGGGGCCGATCTGGACGGCGGCGATCACTCTTTGCGTGTCGATCGCGTCGCGGACGGCCTCGGGGCCTTGTGCGTGGGTGACGGTCCGGAATGTCGGCGCGCCCTCGATCCGATGCAACAGCTCCTGCCCCCAGGACCCGGCATCCCGGTTCAGCACCATGATGTCCACGTTTGTCACCTCCAGCGTCGCCGCGTAGGCGAAGACGAACAACTGGATGATGGGTGGTCCGATCAGGACAGCGCGGCCCCTCGGGTCGCGCAGGAGGGCCAGAAACTCCTTGATGATCAGCGCTTTGATGCGCATCCACCACATCTCAGCCGATCCTTTTGCGGGTGTTGCGCGCCGCCATCGCGAATAGGGCGGCGCCGATGAGCAGCATGATGGCGATCGCGGGCAGAAACATCGACCAGATATCGCCCGCGAGGAACACCGTCTGCAGGCTCGGAATCAGATAACGCGCGGGCACGATCATGGTGATCCACTGGATCACGCGCGGCATGGAGTTGATCTCGAACAGGAACCCCGAGAGAAGAAAGGCTGGCATGAAGGCCGTGGTTATCGCGATCTGCGAGGCGAGAAACTGGTTCTTCGTGACGGCCGAAATGAGCAGGCCCTGTCCCAGCGCGGGTATCAGGAACGTCGCCGACAGCGTATAGAGCGCGAGGAGCGAGCCCCGGAATGGCACGCCGAAGAGGAAGACGGCGAGCAGCACGCACAGCGTCATCGACGCAAGCCCCAGGACGAAATAGGGCAGGATTTTTCCCGCCAGCAATTCGGCCGCCGTCACGGGCGTCGCCATCATCGCCTCCATCGTTCCGCGCTCCCATTCGCGCGCGATCACCAGAGACGTCAAAAGCGTGCCGACGAGAGTCATTACGATCGCGATCGCGCCCGGCACGAGGAAATCGCGGCTGATCAGCTCGGCGTTGAACCAGTATCGCTGATTTACGGTAATGATCGGGTTGCCGCCGGTCGATTCGGCTCCCTGCGAGGCCGTCCAGGTCGCTACGACGCCTTGCGCGTAACTTTGTACGAAACTCGCGGTATTGGGATCGGAACCGTCGACGATCACCTGGATCTTCGGCGCGGCGCTCGCGGCATAGTCACCGGCGAAGGTCGAGGGAATCACGATGATGCCGTTGACCCCGCCAGTGACGAGATCCTGTTCGAACTCCCGCCTGTCGTGACCATTGATCGCCTCGAAATAGGGGGACGCCTGGAAGCTCGCGGCGAGCGACTGGGTGAGAGCCGTCGAGCTTTCGACCACGAGCCCCACTCGGGTGCGGGTCGCGTCCAGCGAGACGCCATAACCGAAGATGAAGAGCAGGATTACCGGAAGCACGAAGGCGATCAGGATGCTGCTGGGGTCCCTGACGATCTGATAGGATTCCTTGCGTACCAGAGCGACGAAACGGCGCGCCCGACCAAGATTGGGCGCTTCCGCGGCTTGAAGGGCGACTTTGGGTTCGCTCATGCCGCAGCCTTCGCTTCGGATGCTTGCACTAGCGCGATGAAGGCGTCCTCCATCGTCGGATCGGGGTTTTTCGCGTTGGCGACGCTGGCTTTCAACTCGTCGGGCGAACCGAGCGCGATCGAATGGCCGCGATAGATCAGCGAGATGCGGTCGCAATATTCGGCTTCGTCCATGAAGTGCGTCGTGACCAACACGGCGACGCCCTTCTCCACTAGGGCGTTGATATGTGTCCAAAACTCCCTTCGCGTGATGGGATCGACGCCTGATGTCGGTTCGTCGAGAAACAGAACCTCGGGCTCGTGCATCACGGCGCATGCGAGCGCCAGGCGCTGTTTCAAACCCAAGGGCAGATCCTTGGAGGACATCGCGGAATGCTCGCCGAAATCGAATATTTCTCTCATGAGGCTGATGCGATCGTGTTTGCGCGCGCCGCTCAAACCATAGACGCCCGCGAAGAATTCGAGATTCTGCGTGACGTTGAGATCGCCGTAGAGCGAGAATGTCTGCGCCATGTAACCGAGGCGATTGCGGGCCTCGGCGCCATCGCGGCGAAGGTCGAAGCCCGCCACGCGTCCTTCCCCGCCGGTGGGCTTGAGGAGCCCGCACAGCATCTTGAAAGTCGTGGACTTGCCGGCGCCGTTCGGTCCGAGCAGCCCGAAAATCTCCCCTCGCGGAATCTCGAAGGTGATGTTTTCGGCGGCGGTGAAGTCGCCAAAGCGCTTAATGAGGCCGCGCGCCTCGATGACAGGTTTCGCTTCGTCCGTCGGGCGCTGCATGGCGGCCTCGGCGAGCTTCGATCGACCCCCCGGCCCGCCGCCGAGCATGTCGATGAAGGCGTCCTCGAACCTGGGCGGCGTGGGAGCCACCTTTATTTCCGAGCCGGCGACCGCGGCCGCTAGCGTCTCGGCGTTGGCGTCCGGCGCAAGGACGATGCGGATCGCGTCGCCTTGGATGACCCCGTCGATCACCCCGTGCTGGTCGAGCGACTTGGCGAGGATCGGCCGCCGACGGCCCTTCATCCCCGTGAGCTTGAAGACCCTACCGTCAACGCGGCTGGTCAGTTCGGAAGGCGCCCCGGTGAACAGCAGCTTGCCATGATTGAAAAGAAACACACGATCGCAGGCCTCGGCCTCGTCGAGATAGGCCGTCGACCACACGACACCGACGCCCTCCTTGGCCAGGTCCTCGACC
>NZ_JBKQOT010000178.1:0-5168 GCF_052145395.1 Roseiarcus sp. | reverse complement strand
ATCGTCACGCTCACGCTCTCGGCTCAGCCCGGCCAGGCCAACCGGTGGTCCGACAACGGCCTTTTTCAGGTCGCGGAGGAGCTTCAGCACGAACTCGCCAAGGTCGACAACGTCGGCGCGGCCTATCTCGTCGGCGGCAGTCCGAACCAGATCCGCGTCGAGCCGGACCCGGAAAAGCTCTCGGTGTTCGGCGTCACGCTGAACCAGCTCGTCGACAAGCTCGCCAACGCCAACCGCTCGTTTCAGGTCGGCGCCTTCCGCGAAGGGGGCAAGTCGCTGCCGGTCATCGCCGGGCAAACGCTGCAGGGCGTCCCGGACATCGGGCTTTTGCTGCTCACGACGCGCGACGGGCACCCGGTCTATGTGAAGGACGTTGCGGAGGTCGTCGTCGGCGCCGCCGAGCCGGAGCATCGCGCATGGACGATCACGCGCGCCGCGAACGGCGATTTGCAGCGCCATCCCGCCGTCACGCTCGCCATCGCCAAGCGCAAGGGCGCGAACGCAGTCACGGTCGCCGACGACGTCCTGAAGCGCCTCGAGATCGTCCGCGGGCGCGTGGTTCCGGAAGGCGTCGAGATCGCGGTCACGCGCAACTACGGGGCGACCGCGACCGAGAAGGCGAACGAGCTTCTCTTCCACCTCGGCCTTGCGACGATCTCCATCGTGGCGCTGATCACGCTCGCGATCGGCTGGCGCGAGGGTCTCGTCGTCCTGATCATCATCCCGACGACCATTTTGCTCACCCTGTTCGCCTCGTGGCTCATGGGCTACACGATCAATCGCGTGAGCCTGTTCGCGCTCATCTTCTCGATCGGCATTCTGGTCGACGACGCGATCGTGGTGGTCGAGAACATCGCGCGGCATTGGGCGATGGGCGGCAAGCGCGATCCGGCCGCCGCCGCGGTCGAGGCGGTGGCGGAGGTCGGCAATCCGACGATCGTGGCGACGCTGACCATCGTCGCGGCGCTGCTGCCGATGATGTTCGTCAGCGGCATGATGGGCCCGTACATGAGCCCGATCCCGGCGAACGCGTCGATCGCGATGCTGTTCTCGTTCTTCGTCGCGGTGACGGTGACGCCGTGGCTGCTGCTGCGCTTCGCGGGGCGCAAGGCCATTGCGGCTCGCGCGGCGGGCGAGCATCACGAGATCGGCGCGATGGGCCGCTTCTACATGGCGGTCGCCCGCCCGCTGCTGAAAGGGCGCTGGCGCTCGAAGCTGTTCCTCATCGCTGTCGGGGCGGCGACCGTCGCCGCCTGCTCGCTGTTCGCGACCAAGGACGTGCGCGTGAAGCTGTTGCCGTTCGACAACAAGTCGGAGATCCAGGTCGTCCTCGACCTGCCGCACGGGGCGAGCCTCGAAGACACCGATCGGGCCTTGATGGCGGCGGCGGAGCGCCTGAAGGACCTGCCGGAGCTGGTCTCGATCCAGGCCTATGCGGGGACGGCGGCGCCCTTCAACTTCAACGGACTCGTGCGCCATTATTACGTGCGCGCCAACCCGGAGCAGGGCGATCTTTCGATCAACCTCCTCGACAAGGCGAAGCGCGACCGGGCGAGCCACGCGATCGCGCTCGACATCCGTCACCGACTCGCGGGCCTCCCCCTTAGCTCCTCCGCGACCTGAAAAAGGCCGTTGTCGGACCACCGGTTGGCCTGGCCGGGCTGAGCCGAGAGCGTGAGCGTGACGATGGCGACGTCGTTGACGCCACGCCCGACGATCAGCGGCTCGGGAATACCCTTCGGCAGGTCGCCGATGTTCGCCCTGATCTTCTCGTGCACCCGCAGCGTCGCGACGTCCTGGTCGGTTCCCACCAGAAAGCGCGCCGTGACCATGACGGAATCGTCGTTCGTCTGCGAATAGACGTGCTCGACGCCGTCGATACCCTTGATGATGTCCTCGAGCGGACGCGTGACGAGCTCGACCGCCTTATCGGCCTTGTAGCCGTTGGCCTGGACGAGAATGTCGACCATGGGCACGCTGATCTGCGGCTCTTCCTCGCGCGGCAGCGACACGAGGGCGATTGCGCCGGCGACCAGCGCCGCAAGCAGGAGGAGCGGCGTCAGCGGCGCATTGATGAAGGCGCGGGTGAGAATCCCCGAGAGACCGAGCTTCATGGCGTGACGAGCTCGTCGCCGTCCTTGAGGCCGGCAAGGATCTCGACAGACTTGTCGTCGCTGGAGCCGAGCTCAACCACGACTTCGGCGCCGTCCGCGAGCTTGACGAAGTCGACCCCCGCGCGGCGGTAGACAGCGGCGCGCGGGACGACGATCGCGCGGCGCTCGCCGGTCGCGACATAGACCTTTGTGCGCTCGCCGACAAAATAGTCGCCGACCCCGGGCGCCTCGACGTCCGCGATCACGCGCCCGCCCTGGATCTCGGGATAGACGAGCCGGACCCGTCCCTCGCTGCGCGCCCCGTCGTCGGCGCCGCCGCGCGATGCGATCTTCACCACATCGCCCGCGCGCATGAAGCGGGCGTGACGCTCGGGCAGTTGCAGGCGAAGAATGTAGTGGTCCTCGGCGATGGTCGCGATCGTCTCGCCGGGGAGCACCACCGAGCCTTCCGAGACCGGCGCGCGCAGCACCCGACCCGCGCCCGGCGCGAGCACGGCGCCCTCCTTCATCTGCTGGAGAAGGACGTCGCGATCCGATCCCATCGCCTGGAGGGTGCGCTCGGCGACGTCGAGGGCCGTCTTCGCGGCGTCGACCTGCACCTGCGTGCCGGCCCCTCGCTTCTGCAGTTCGAGCGCCCGCTGGTAGTCGGCCTCAGCCTTGTCGCGCTGCGACCGCTGGGACTGGATCCGCGAATCGAGCGCCTGCTGCTGCAACACCAGTTTCGGATCGGCCACGACGGCGACCTCTGCGCCGGCGGCGACCCGATCGCCCTCCTTGACGGAGAGCGACGCGATGGTCCCGCCAATGCGCGCCCGGGCAGTCAGTTCATGCACGGGCTCGACGGTCGCCACGATCGCCTTCTCGTCCGGCGCGGTCGACGTGTGAACGACGAAGGTCTCGGCAGCCGCCGGGAGCGGCGTCGCCAGGACGGCGGTCAGACACAGGGCAAGGCGCATATGAGGTTCCTCCAACGGGGCTATTGACATACATATTCAAATATCATAATTTAGCAAGCATGAATTTAATCGAGCTGCAATCCAAGGCCGAAGCGGTCGAGGCGCTGCTGAAGTCGGTCGGCAACCGCAACCGGCTGATCGTTCTGTGCGAGTTGCACAAGGGCGAACGCTCGGTGGGGACGCTCCAGCAGGCGATCGGGCTCCGCCAGTCGGCGCTCTCGCAGCATCTTGCGCGGTTACGCCTGGATGGCGTCGTCACAACCCGACGGGAATCGCAGACGATCTATTATTCGCTCGCGAGCGAGAAGGTCTCCCGGTTGATCGGACTTCTCGACGAGCTCTACTGCGCCCCGGAGTGCGACATCCCGGATGCGAAAGACAAACCCGCGAAAACAAGGAAGAAGTCATGACACTCGATCGATCGGTGATGGCGTTCGCCGGCTTTATGGTCCTCATCAGTCTCGTACTCGAGCAGCTGTACGGCCCGGCCTGGTTATGGCTCACCGCATTCGTTGGCCTCAACCTCATCCAGGCGTCGTTCACGGGATTTTGCCCGGCCGCGATGGCCTTCAAGCGACTGGGCGTCAGGGCGGGAACCGCCTTCTCGTAGAGCTCACAAATCGCAACGCAATCCAATCGAACAGGAGACAGCAATGACGGAAACGATGAACTGGCCGGAGCTGACGAAAATCTTGAGCGGTGAGCTCAAGAACCTGCGGGGCGGGGCGCCCGAGGTGATGAAAGCCTTCTCCTCGATGGCGCAGGCCGCGCTCGCTCAGGGCGCGCTCGACCCGAAGACCAAGGAGTTGATCGCCCTCGGCATTTCGGTGGCCGTGCGCTGCGACGACTGCATCGCGTTTCATGTCAAGGCTGCCGTGGACCGCGGCGCCACGCGCGAGGAAGTCCTTGAGACGCTCGGCATGGCGATCTACATGGGCGCGGGCCCATCGGCGATGTACGCGAGCCACGCGCTCGGCGCCTATACGCAGTTCGCCGGGGCCAACGTCGCCTGAACGGGAGCGAAAATGTTCAAGAATCTCTTTTCCCAGTCCCCCAGTCCGGCCGAGCTGGACCTGGAGACGTTCGCCAAGGCGGTGCAGGCGGGCGAAGCGGCGGTCGTGGACGTTCGCGAGGCGCACGAATACGCCGCCGGACACATCCCGGGTTCCGTCAACCTGCCCTTGTCGCGCTTCGAGCCTCGCGAACTGCCAAACGGTAAGCCGGTGGTCCTCATCTGCCAGGCCGGCGGCCGGTCCCGCAAGGCCCTCGATCAGTCCCACGCCGCCGGACGCGAGGACGTCAAGCATTACCCCGGCGGCATGTCTCAATGGCGCATGCAGGGCGGAGACGTCACCGTCTGAGATCGCCGAGGCGGCGCCGCCCGGACGACGAGCGGCGCCGCCAACTGAACCGCCCCTTTGTTCCATCCTCGCCAATCGTCTCATCCCCTTCGATTGAGGGCGGACATCTGGGATGAACGCGCCATGACGATCGACTGGACTCATTTCACGCCGCTCTCGGCTCTCACCGGCGGCGTGCTCATCGGTGTCACGTCCTCGCCCAGCGCCGCCGCTCCGGCGCTGAGCACGATCAGCAGCATGAGATAGGTGAGGACGAGCGACGCGCCGCCGCCAAGGCCGGCATAGGCCTTTGAGACCGGTGCGAGCGCGGTCGTCGGGTCGGTCCACACTGAGGTGGTCGCGACCCAGCCGAGCGCGTCGATCCCGGCGACCGACAGAAGGCCGAGGGCGAAAACGCCAAGGCCGATAACGACGGCGAGCCAGTCCTCGCTCAAGCGCACAGGCTCGGCGGTTTCGGCGGTGAGGGTCGCTTCGGACATGGAATGCGCCTTTTAGGGGACTTGCGCCCTCCGTTTTATAATGTCTATTAGGTTAGTCAACTTTATCGCTTAGGTCGCGATTCGCCCCGGAATGCGTGAAAGAATTTTCGCGATTTTTGATCCAGCGGGGTTATACCCGGACTCATTGAGGGGGCGAAAAGGGGCTTGCGTCGGAAGGGTTTTCGGATTCGGCTGGAGGCATGATTCGCGGCGGGTTTCTTTCGCCTCGCCAGCGCGCTGAATTGCTGGCGCTGCTGC
>NZ_JBKQOT010000177.1:0-2583 GCF_052145395.1 Roseiarcus sp. | reverse complement strand
GCTTCTCCTTCGACGGATCGACGTTCGCGCCGGATGCGATGACCGGGCGCACCCCTGACCAGGTCGAAACAATATCCGCTTCGGCGAGCCCGAGGGTCGGAAACTCCGAGCGCGCGGCCTGCAAGATGTAGTCGAACTCCGCGCGCGTGATCCCCGGCTCGCGATCGAGATCTTCGCGATGATCGATGTCGGTCGTGCCGACGAGCGTCGATCACTCCCAGGGAATCGCAAACATCGCCCGGCGGTCGTCCGGGTGGAAGAATGCGACCGCCTGCGCGAGCGGCAAACGCCAGGCGTCGAACAGCAAATGGCTGCCCCGCAACGGCCGCAGCTTCGGCTGGCCGCTAATCGGGCCGCGCAGGCGGTCGCCCCATACTCCCGTCGCGTTGAAAACGCAGCGGGCCTTCACTTCGAAGGTCTCGCCATCCGTCGTGTCGTGCACCTTCACGCCGTCGACGCCACTCGGACCGAGCGTCAGGGATTCCACCGTCACGCGATTGCGGATGACCGCGCCGCACCGGCGAGCCTCGGCGAGCACGCGCATGACGAGCCGGGCATCGTCGGTCTCGGCGTCGAGATATGACCATCCGCCTTTCAGGCCCGACGGAGACAGAACCGGCGCGCACTGCATGAGGGATGCCGAATCGCGCCATCGGCGCGTGCGCGCTCCCGCAAAGTAGTCGTAAGCCGCGAGTCCCACGCCCAGGACAAAGCGGCCGAATTTGTCGCCTTTGCGCACTGGCAGCAGAAATCCGAGCGGCTTCACCAGGCCGGGAGCGGCCCGGAGGAGTTCGGTCCGGTCCCGCACCGATTCGCGGGTCAAACGAAGGTCGCCCTGCGCGTCGACTAGCGCCCGTTCGATCACATCACCCTGACCACCCTGCTGCCGGCCCCAGGCGCGCCCAAGATCCTCATGTCCTATGCGTTCGCCGAACGGGAGGACGGCGGCACGCATTTCGAGGTGCGTTTGGCGAAACCCAAGCCCAAGGAGTTGCCGTTCTACGAACACGTCTGGCCGAACGTGCAAAGCAAGTTCACGGCGGAATTCGAGATCCTCCGCGCATTCCTGGCGGAGCAGGCGAACGCGGCGGTCGACGAGCCGCCGCTGCCCATCTCGCGCGAACGGTTCCTGACGCAGCCGGTCCACGCGCGCTAGCTGGCGCAGCGGCGGAAAGTGACCCGTCCCTCCGGGTCGATTTGACCAGCAGCCCGCGCAGTCGAGTGATAATCGCGCACTTCGGACGGCCGGTCTCGACGTCCAGCGGTCATTGAAGGTCGCGACCATGGAGCGAGTGTCACAACTTCGTTCTTTGCGCCTGCAAGCGCATCTCAGCCCTATAGACGCGTCGAGCGGGGCGCACGCCTTGCGGTCGTCGCGCAGTGATCGCGGGACGTGAGGGCTTTGACATCAGGCGGACGCTCAGCGGGGATGCCAAAGTTGGGTTATGGTCGCCGATGATCCCGCACGCCCCGTTACGCCGCATCCTGTTTGTCACAATTAGCGGTTGCCTGCTTGGGGGCTTGCTCCTCTATTTCGAACACGACATGTTCGTTGTAGGCGCTTTCATCGGCGGCTCGACCGGCGCAGCCATAATTTCGCTCGAGATTTTTGTCCTTCGCCGCAACGCCGGCGCATTTTTCCCCCGACTGCCGTTTCTGGCTTATCTCGGTCTGCGCGTCTTGCTCTATGCAGGCGTCGTCCTGTTGGTCGCCGCCGTCATGAACTGGCTCTTCACGCGTGATGGTCTGGTGATCAACATGAGCCGCGCCGACATCGTCGCTTCAATCGCAATCAGCGTCTGCACCATATTGCTGTTCGGCATCAACGATCTGCTCGGCCCGGGCGTGCTCTTCGCCTTTGTGGCGGGGCGCTATTACTACCCCCGTCTGGAGGAGCGCGCTTTCCTTTTCATCGACATGCGTTCCTCTACCGCCATCGCAGAGAGCCTCGGCGAGGTGCGCTTCCTTGCGTTCCTCAATCGCTTCGTGACCGACCTGTCGCTCGCCATCTTGGAGGGAGGCGGCGAAATCCACAAAAACGTCGGTGACGAGGTCATCTCGAGTTGGAAGCTCGCTGCAGGTCCGAACGAGGCGGGCTGCGTCCGGGCCTGCTTTTCCGCTCTCGACCGCCTCGTCGAGGGCGGCCCAGCCTACGAGCGTGATTTCGGCTTTCGCGCCGATTTCCGCGCCGGGCTTCATTGCGGTCCGGTCGTTGTGGGCGAACTGGGCTTCATCAAAAAGGAGATCGCGCTCATCGGCGACGCCATGAACACGACGCAGCGCATTCAGGACGCGTGCCGCGAGGCCGACTGCCGGGTCCTCGCCTCGGCGGCGCTGCTGGATCGCATCGTCGCCCTGCCTGCCGGAGTGACAGCCCGGGCGCTCGGCCCGACGCCAATGCGCGGCAAGGATCAATCTGTCGCGCTTTACGCGCTGGAGGCCATGCCGCTCCACCCGACAGGCCCGATGAACGGATAGGGCTATTGCGTCGTTCGCCTCGCGGCCGGGGAGTGAGCGCCAATTGCGCGGAACTTGCCGCTCCCGACGTAAAGCTGCCGTTGCGGATCGTGATGGCGGACATCA
>NZ_JBKQOT010000176.1:0-4323 GCF_052145395.1 Roseiarcus sp. | reverse complement strand
CGAGATCGAAATGGTCAACGGCCTCGTGCGCGATCTAAACGAGTCCACGCGGTTCTCGTCCTTGCCGTTGACTGCGGGCGACAACGGCGCGGGCGTTCTGGCTGTTTGCGGTTGGATGACCGGCTTCCCGATGCGAACCGGCTTCGGCTCCGGCGCGCCGGTGCACGACCCCTGGCGATTTGACGCCGAACGCCTGGTCAGAGCTGGGGAGGTCGACTGTGTCGTCTGGATCTCCGCGTTCGGCGCGCCGCCGCCGGAGTGGGCTTCGGGTTCGATTTCGATCGCCCTGTGCGATCGGGCGGCGCGCCCGACGCAGGCGCCGAAAGTGCTGATCGAAGTTGGACGCCCGGGCGTGGATCACAACGCCGTCGTTCATTCCCTGGATACGGGAGCCCTGGTCGCCGTCAGCGCGAATTCGTCATCCTCGGGCGACCTGCCGAGCGTCGCCGAGGCGCTCGCGCTCATCGCCGGAACCCTTCGAGATGGGGGCGCTGAGGCATGCTGACCTGTATCAAGGGCGGACGCATCGTCGATCCCGCGCACAAGCGCGACGAAATCGGCGATCTTTACATTCGCGGCGACCGCATTGTCGCGCCTTCAGCCGAGGCGCGCCCCGACGAGATCGTGAACGCCGAGGGCCTCATCGTCATGGCGGGAGGCATCGACATTCATTCGCACATCGCCGGCAGCAACGTAAACACCGCGCGCCTGCTGATGCCGGAGCAACATCGCGCCCACGCGCGCCGGCCCGCAGCGACGCCGCTTTCCAATGCCGGCTGGTCGACCTTCGAGACGGGTTGCCTGTACGCGGAAATGGGCTTCACCACAGTCGTCGAGCCCGCCGTTTCGCCTCATTATGCGCTGCATGCGCATCTCGAACTCGCTGACATCCCGATCATCGACAAAGCGATCCTCGCCATCCTTGGCAACGACGATTTTGTCCTCGGCCTGATGCGCGCGGGGAAGGGCGCCGGCGCGGTCCGGGATCATGTCGCCTGGATCATCGAGAGCACGCGCGCGCTCGGGATCAAGGTCATCAACGCCGGCGGCGTCGCGGCCTTCAAGGACAACGTGAGAACGTTCTCCTTCGACGACGTCGTGCCAACCTACGGCGTCAGCAGCCGGGAGATCGTGAAGACGCTGCAGCAGGCGGTGCACGAACTCGGCGTGCCGCATCCGCTGCATGTCCACTGCAATAATCTTGGAATGCCTGGGAACTTCAAGACGGCTCTGGAGACCATCGCCGCCGCAGAAGACCTGCCGCTGCACCTCGCGCATCTTCAGTTTTACGGCTACGGCGCCGAGGGCAAGCAGGGGATTTCGTCCGCTGCCCCACAGCTTGCGGAGGCCGTCAATGCGACGAAGAACGTGACGATCGACGTCGGCCAGGCGATGTTCGGCCAGACCGTGACCATCTCATCGGACGTGTTGCGTCAGTTCGCTGCGCGTGGGTTCGCCCATCCGAGCAAATACGTCATCTTCGACGGCGATTCGAACGGCGGCGGGGTCGTTCCTTTCGAGTACAAGGCAGGAAGCTTCTTCAACGCCGTACAGTTCGCCGTCGGGCTCGAGCTGTTTTTGCTGATCGACGACCCGTGGCGCGTTTTCTTCACCACCGACCATCCGAACGGCGCGCCTTTCACGGTCTATCCGGAGCTGTTCGCCCTGCTGATGGACAAGGACTTGCGCGCCCAGTGGCTCGCCCGCATTCCCGCGGAGGCGGCCGCGATGACGACGGCGCCGTCACTGTCTCGCGAATACACGATCTATGAGATCGCGACGATGACGCGCGCGGCGCCAGCGCGGCTCCTTGGGCTCTCGGACCGCGGGCATCTCGGCGTCGGCGGCCGCGCCGACATCGCGCTCTATCGCCCCGGGCGAGATCTCGCCGCGATGTTCCGGTCGGCGGCCCGCGTTTACAAGGACGGCGACCTGGTCGTGCGCGACGGGGCGGTCACGCACTACCGGTTCGGCCGTGCGATACAGCTTTCAACCCCCGTCGATGCTGACATGCGGCGTCGCATGGACCATTACTACGACGAGCGCTATGGGCTTCCATCCGATTTCATGCGAGTCCCCGAGGGCGCAATTCCGCGGCCTGGGCCTTTTGAGAACATCGCATGCTCGAGCTGACTTCGACAAGCGTCCGGGTCGACGACACCTTCGCCGAAGCTTTCGACATGCGGGCGACGGCGCTCATCATAACGGCGCCGACGAAGCGTTGGGCGTTGCAAGCTGCGACGACCATGACGGGATTCGCCACGTCGGTGATCGCCTGCGGCTGCGAGGCCGGGGTCGACCATGCGCTGTCGCCGCGCGAAACGCCGGACGGGCGGCCGGGCGTGCGCGTCTTGATGTTCGCTGTATCGACGTCCGAGTTGCAGCGTCAGGTGCAGATGAGGGTCGGCCAATGCGTCCTGACCAGCCCGGGCTCAGCCTGCTACGCGGGGCTCGAGGCGGGAGACGAAAAGCTGAAGGTCGGCGCGGCGATTCGGTTTTTCGGCGACGGCTGGCAGATTTCGAAGAAGCTGGGGTCAAGACGCTTCTGGCGGGTGCCGGTGATGGACGGGGAGTTTGTCTGCGAGTCGACGGCGTTCATGACCAAGAGCGCGGTCGGCGGAGGCAATCTGATCATCATGGGCGCAACGCCGGCGAGGACGCTTGCGGCCGCCGAGGCCGCCGTTGAAGCGATGCGCGCGGTTCCCGACGTCATCATGCCGTTTCCGGGCGGCATTGCCCGATCCGGCTCGAAACTGGGCTCCAAGTACAAGGGCGCGACCGCTTCGACCAACGACGCCTACTGCCCGACTTTGAAAGGCGCGGTCGAGAGCGCGCTCGATCCCGAGATCGGCTGCGTCCTCGAAATCGTCGTCGACGGGTTGACGAGCGCTGCGGTTGCGGCGGCGATGCGCGCCGGCCTCTCAGCGATCCTGGCTCTCGGCCCCGAACGCGGCGCTTTGCGTGTCGGGGCGGGGAACTACGGCGGCAAACTTGGCCGCCATCACTACCGACTGCGAGAGTTGCCGCCACCATGAAGCCGCTGACTTTCACCCTTCGAGCGCCGCCTCCGCAGCGTCTCGATCTTTCGCCCCTGACGCCGGCGAACCTGTCGGGGAAAAGCGTCCCGGAGATCGACGCCATCGAGCTGCAGACGACCCGCGAGCGGGTGACGGTCGGAGACGTATTCCATATGCGCGCGGGCGAGGCGGAAACAGTCGTCTTTGACGGAGGCAGCGAGCGATTCGACCGCGTCGGGACCGCGCTTGCGGCAGGCGCCATCGTGGTTGAGGGCGGCGTTGGCGTCGAGGCCGGCCGGTTGATGAGCGGCGGGCGACTGACAATCCGCGGCGACGCCGGAGCCTTTGCTGGCTCCGGGATGAGGGGCGGCGTCCTCGAGATCGCGGGCTCCGCCGGGGAACGGCTGACCGGCCCCTTGAGCGGAGAGACCGTCGGCATGGCGGGCGGACTGCTGCTCGTTCGCGGCGACGCCGGCGCGAGGGCCGCCGATCGGCTTCGCCGCGGCGTTGTTCTGATCGAGGGCGGGGCAGGCGCTTACGCCGGCAGCCGCATGATCGCGGGCACGCTCGCAATCGGGGGCGAGGCGGGGGACCTGCCGGGCTATCTGATGAACCGCGGAACGATCCTGCTCGGGCGCGGAGCGACGCGGCTTTCTCCGTCCTTCGGCGATTGCGGCGAACACGATCTCGTCGCCGCGCGGATTATCGCCGACTTCGTCGCGCGCGAGAGCGCGAAGCTCGCCAGACTCTTTCGCAGACGGCTGCGCCGTCTCGCGGGGGACCTCGCAGCGCTCGGCAAGGGCGAGATTCTGTCGCCGAGCGGATGACGGGGCAGCTCGCGTCGCGAAGAGGAGCGCCGATCGGACGCTTCCTCTCGGCCGCACCCACCCGCTTTGGAAAGTTTCTTGCCCGAACACTTGAGTCGAAAAGGGAAAACGATGGGAATCAGGTCATCGGCGCGCTCGCTCCGCCGCATCGCTGTCCCCGCGGCGATTGCCATGCTTGCGGTCTCCGGCGTTGACGCTGCACGTCCGCCGATCCCGGTCGCCGTCATCGACTTCGACTACACCGATACCTCCGGTGAGCCTCGCGACCAGACGGCGCAGCACGCCGCGCGCCTGGTGGCTTTCGTGAAGGCGCTGCGCAGCGACCTTGCCGCCACGGGGCGATTTAAGCCGATCGAGATCGCCTGCGCCTCACCGCCTTGCACCGCCAGCAATACGCCGGCGCCTGCCCTGATCGCGGCGGCCAAAGCCGCGGGCGCGCGGCTGCTGGTCTACGGCGGGATCGAAAAAATGAGCACGCT
>NZ_JBKQOT010000175.1:0-7808 GCF_052145395.1 Roseiarcus sp. | reverse complement strand
CGCCACAGAGCGCCACAGGCATAGTCAGCGATGGTTGCCTTACGGCGGATTTCATCGGCCGCCGGCAGAGGCTAAAGCGTCCGCCGGACCCACTGCGACCATCACCTGAGTCAACGGGATAAGCGTCATTCGTTACGGCTATGCGTGGAGCGGACCTTCGCGTGGTAAGATAAATTCAAGCGGTTGCTGTTGCGCTTCGAATTCAAACAGCAGCGACACTACGGCATGAAACTGATGGCCTACACATTGATCAATCTGAGGCATTTCTGTGGTGCCTGAAACTCGCAACCACCTCCTTGGGATTGAAGCCTTCCTCCGGGAGGCCGCTCCCGCGGCTCTAGGCCTTGCTTCGTCTGAAGTCGCTGCCGCCGGAAGTGAGAAAACCGCGAAGCTCGACGTTTTTTCGTACGAGATCAAGTTCGCGGTGGTTACAAACTCTGGCATAATCCCCTGTGGAAGCTGGTTAATCTCACAGCAGGATTCAGTCCGCTACCCTTGGTAAACGTCAGTCGTACGCGAACGCATGATTTAACGTTGACGTTCGGTCCCGGAACGAATGCGCCAACGGACTTTGCCCTCCAGTCCAACATGAGGCAGGGACAAGGTTTCCAGTGAGGGGCTGGGAGTCGTTACCACACGCCTTTGGGGCCGAACGACGCTTTGTCGCGGGTGACCTAAAGTTCCCCGAATCGAACGTCGGTCAGCGCCAGCGCCAACGAAAACGAGATTGGCGGCCGCTATCCCTCTGAAATGAGTAAGCGTTGTCACATGGTCACAATCTTACGCAAGGACGGCAGCTATGGTAGACTGGCATACACAAAAAGTTTACGTCTTTTTGGCATGCTGATGCGAGCGATGACCTCAAGGTGTGACATTGAACGTTGTTCAGATCACGAACCTGTCCTGGGTCTCCAGGTGGCGCGGTTCGAAAGTGTTTGTCGTGGGAGACGTGATGCTCGACAAGTTCGTCTACGGCCACGTCGAGCGGATCTCTCCGGAAGCGCCGATTCCGGTTCTCCATCATCAATCCGAGAAGGCGATGCTGGGAGGCGCAGCGAATGTCGCTCGCAACGTCGTAGCGCTCGGCGGCAAAGCGATCCTTGTGGGAGCGGTCGGCGATGATGCGGAGGGCGACCAAGTCGCGGGTCCTCTTGTCGACGGCGAGGGGATTGTCGGCCGCTTTGTCCGCGCGGCTGGCCATCCGACCACGACTAAAGTTCGATATGTTTCCGGCGGCCATCAGATCATGCGGCTCGACATCGAGCGGCGGCTTCATCTCGGACCCCACGAAGTCGAAACGATTTGCGGTTGGCTAAACGAGGTTGTCGACGATGTTTCCGCCGTCGTGGTGTCGGACTACGCCAAGGGCGTGCTGATCCCGGTTCTTGTCCGGCAGATTATCGATATCGCTCGCTCCCGTGGCGTGCCAGTTGTGGTCGACACCAAGACCCACGATGTGGCCCGCTACGCAGGCGCGACCGTGATGACGCCGAACGCATCCGAGGCGGCGGTCATCACCGGCGTCGAGTGCGCGGACGACCATCATGCCGAGATCGCCGCAAAAATACTTTACGAACGCGCGAAGATCGACGCGGTGGTGCTCACACGCGGCCCGCAGGGAATGACCATTTATCATCCTACCGATCCCGAAGGATCGGTCGCCCATGTCCCGGCAAATGCGCTTGAAGTGTTCGACGTTTCCGGCGCAGGCGACACAGTCGTGGCCGCGCTCGCGCTGGCGCTGTCCGTCGGCGCCCCCGTCAAGACCGCCGCCCGCATCGGAAATGCGGCGGCAGGGATCGCGGTCGGCAAGCGCGGAACCGCGGCGGTGAGGGCGCGCGAACTGTCGACCGCGCTTGCCGGCGGCGAAGGGGATCCGAAAATCGTCGACCACGAAGGCGCGGCGGAGATCGTCGCCGACTGGAAAGCGCACGGCCTCAAAGTGGGCTTCACCAACGGATGTTTCGACCTGCTTCACCCCGGTCACGTCGAACTCCTCAAACGTTCCCGCGCGGCTTGCGACCGGCTTGTTGTCGCCCTCAACACCGACGCCTCCGTTCGCCGCCTCAAGGGCGAAACCCGGCCGGTTCAGAATGAGCATGCGCGGTCCGTCGTGATGGCGGCAATGGACAGCGTCGACCTGGTCACGCTTTTCGACGAGGACACGCCGATCGACCTGATCCGGCTGCTGCGGCCGGATCTTCTCATCAAGGGCGCCGATTACACCGTCGCGACGGTCGTCGGGGCGGATTTCGTCGGTTCTTATGGCGGTCGGGTCGTTCTCGTGCCAATCGAGCATGGCCACAGCACGACGTCGGTCATCGCCCGCGCGAACAGCCGAGCCCGCTGACCTGGGCGCGCGCCGCGCGCGGATCATCAGCCCAGGCCCGTCCGGCGTCCTTCGGACGAAGCGTCGCCACGTTCCGCGACCGCCGCGCTGTAACCGTCGCTGTCGACGAGGCGATAGCCGGCGGCCACGACCGCCGCGCCGAACAGTCGCTCGGTCGCGTGCTCAAGCCCCCCATCAAGAAGGCCCTGCTCCTCGGGAAAATCCTTGGAGAGCTTGAGCTTGCGCAGCGGCGCCAGCGCTTCCGGGCGCACCCAGAACATCGTTCCGCCGAAGAAATCGAGACGAAACTGGTCGGGAGGTATGCCCATCGTCTGCGCGAGTTGTAGCACGCGGTCCTTGTTGACCGACCACGACAGCTCCTCGGAGTAGGTCTCGCTCGGCAACCGAAAGGCGCGCGGCCCAACCATACCAACCGACGGGTCCCGCTCGAACATATCGACGATTGAGCGAGCGAGGTTCGGCGCGGCGAGAAGATCGAACAGAAGGCGTCGCCTCCAGAGCGACCCCATATACGACTTGCGCCCCCCGTCGCTCGACTTCTTCCCGTGAACCTTGCAGACGTAACGGTACCCGTCGAGTCGGCCCCGCTCGAGAAGCGTGAGAAACGGACGCACGTCGCGTCCCCGGTTCTCCATCACCTCGATCTCCGCCTGCGGAAACTCGTGACGGATCGTTTGGATCAGGCGTTCGTGTCCCGGAACCGTGGTCACGATGAGATCGAAGGGAACCGCGAGACGCCTCAGCACGCCGGCGATGTCGCCCCAGGTTTCCTCGTAGTAGATATGGACGACGATCGCCAGCGGATGCGGTCCCTGCCCCTTCGCCTCGGCGCGTCGCGAAGGCTCCTCCTCGTCCCAGCCATCGAGCAACTCAGGATGCGCGGCGATGAGGTCGCCGTCGAGCGAGACGCCGATGTTGAACATATGCTGGTTGAAGGTCGTGAAGCGCTTGCGCTCGGGCTTGGGCCCATAGGAGAAGACGGAGAAGTCCTCAAACGTCAGATACTTCTTCTTCTTGAACAGCAAAGCGAGCCGCAACCGCACCCAGAAGGAAGTCGCGGCGTCGAGCCGTTCCACCCGAAAGTCCTCCGTCTCGATGGCGAGTTCCTCGGCGCCGGACGGAATGACGAAATAGCCGAGACCGATCGAATAGGGCAGCAGCAGGTTCTTGCTGGCCTTCGGGCCTTCGATGCGAAGCTGGGCGATGTAGTCCCCCGCCTGAGGCTCAAGCGGGCGCAGCCGATAGGCGCGCTGAAACAGCGATTGAAAACGGTTCATCGACATCCCTGCTGGTCGCTTCCTAGCCGGGCGAAGCCCCCGCATCAACACTGCGCCCACGCTTGACCGGACCGCGGGGGCCGCATAGCCAGGACGAGCCGAAGGCCGGACGCGCCGCGCAGCATGGCGCGAAGCGCCGAAGGCGGCGCAGCCGAAGCCGCGACGAAGCTCTCCCAGGACAAGCCGATGACCGCTGACGCGCCCAATATTCTCCTCGTCATGGCCGATCAGATGGCCCCGGCCTTCCTGCCGATCTACGACGACGGGGTCGCGCGCGCGCCGCACATGAAAAATCTGGCGCGCGACGGCGTGGCGTTCGACAGCGCGTATTGCGCCAGTCCCCTCTGCTCGCCCTCGCGCGCCTCGTTCATGGCCGGGCTCCTCCCCTCGCGCACGCGGGTCTACGACAACGCCGCGGAATTCTCGGCCGACATTCCGACCTTCGCCCATTATCTCAGAGTGCGCGGCTACCGGACCATCTTGTCCGGTAAGATGCACTTCTGCGGCCCGGATCAGCTGCACGGTTTCGAGGAGAGGCTCACGACCGACATCTATCCCGCCGACTACGGCTGGACGCCCGACTGGGACCATCCGGACGAGCGGCCGAGCTGGTACCACAATATGAGCTCCGTGGCGCAGGCCGGCGTGTGCCTGCGCACCAATCAGCTCGACTTCGACGATGAGGTCGCCTTCGCCTCCGAGCGCGCCATCTACGAGATCGCCCGGGCGAAGGACCGGCGCCCGTTCCTGCTCGTCGCCTCCTTCACCCACCCGCACGATCCGTTCGCCGTGCCGCAGCGATATTGGGACCTCTATCGCGACGAGGACATCGCCCCGCCCTCGGCGCCGGTCGCGCCTGAAGCGCTCGATCCGCATTCGCGCCGCCTCCGCCATGTCTGCGCCATCGACGCCGAACCGGTCACCGAGGCTGAGGCGCGCGCCGCGCGCCGCGCCTATCTCGGCGCGATCGCCTATGTCGACGACCAGCTCGGCCGGCTGATGACCGCCCTGCGCTCGAGCGGGCTGGCCGAGAACACGATCGTCGTGCTGACCAGCGACCACGGCGAAATGCTCGGCGAACGCGGGCTCTGGTACAAGATGAACTTCTTCGAGGGCGCCTCCCGCGTGCCGCTCGTCGTGGCGTCCCCCGGCCGCTTCGCGCCCCGTCGCGTCCCGGCCAGCGTGTCCCTCATCGACCTCATGCCGACGCTCGTGGATCTCGCCGGAGGCGACGCTGCGACGCTTTCGGGCTCGATCGACGGCCGCAGCCTGACGCCGCACCTCTCGGGTCGGCCCGGCCATGACGAGGCGATCGGCGAGTACCTGGCGGAGGGCGCGATCGCGCCGATGGTGATGATCCGCCGGGGCCCGTTTAAGTTCATTCATTCGCCGCCCGACCCCGATCAGCTTTTCGACCTTGCGGCCGACGCCGGCGAGCGCGACAATTTGGCCGCCGGTCACGCCCATGCCGAGAGGGTCGCCGGCTTCCGCGACGAGGTCGCGCGGCGCTGGCGGCTCGATGTCCTCGACGCCGAAGTGCGGGCGAGCCAGCGCCGCCGGCGCCTCGTTGCCGCCGCGCTGACGACGGGCGAAGTTCGGGCCTGGGACTTCCAGCCGTTCCGCGACGCCGGCAAGCAGTACATCCGCAACAGCATGGCGCTCGACGACCTGGAGGCGATGGCGCGCTTCCCTCGGGTGGCGGGCCCCTGAGACGGTCCCGCCATTTCCGCGTCGGTTTCCAACCTTTTCAAGGCGTTGCGGCGCTTTTTCCAGCCCGTGCGATGGTCTCGAAGCATGGCGGCCGCCGCCAACCGCAGCCGTCATGCGGGAGCCTCGCGGGGCCCGGAGCCCGAGACGCGGGGGCGATCGCTCTTCGCGCAGGCCACCGTTTTCCATCCCCAGTATGCCTAGCACATTTTTCTGAAAAAGGAAAGATTTTGGCGCGAGATCGCGAAGGCGCGCCCGTCCGCGCGAGGCCTGGCGCCGCCGCAATGGGCCGGGCGCGAAAGGGTCTTGTGACGCGGGTCTGGGGTTCCCGGGCCCGCACGGGGCCAGTTGGCGACCTTACGCGGCTGAAGACCCAGCGAAGGCTTCGGCTTCGCCGAGTGCGCGCGCCGAGGGTCGCGCCGGCGCGTTCTCGGCGACCAGCCGGACTTCGCCGACCGCCTTCTCCCCGAGCCGTCCCTCGAGCCACGCCGGCAGGAAGGACTCGAGCCAAGCCGCCACCTGGCCGTCGTGCTGGAACCAGCCGCCGAGGTGGCCGGGACGCTGCTGCGCGCCGGGACGGGTCAGCCGCTCGGCGCCGCGCAGGGTCCACTTGCACATCATGTGGTAGGTGACTTCCGGGTGGAACTGCAGCGCAACCGCATGGGCGCCGTACCGATAGGCCTGATTGGGGAAATCCTCACCGCCTGTGGCCAGCAATTCGGCGCCGGACGGCAGGTCGAAGCCGTCCGAGTGCCATTGATAGACGCAGCGCGGAAAGCGCTCGGCGCAGAGGCGGTCGGCGGCGGCGGTCGGCCGGATGGGGAAATAGCCGATCTCGCTGCGCTTGTCCTCGTAGCTGAACACCCGCGCCCCGAGTTGGCGGGCGAGCATCTGGGCGCCAAGGCAGATGCCGATGAGCGGTTTTCGCTCGGCCAGCGGAACGGCGAACCAGTCGATTTCGCGCCTGATCCAGTCGGCGGGATCGTTGGCGCCCATCGGTCCGCCGAACACGATCACCCCGTCGTGTTCGGAAAGCGTTTTCGGCAGCGGTTCGTCGAGGCTCGGACGGCGGATGTCGAGGCGCGCCCCCATGGCCTTGAGCGCCAGCCCCACCCGACCCGGCGTGGAATGCGCCTGATGCAGGACAATCAACACAACCGGGCGACGAGCCAGGCTCGCCATCGATCCGTCTCCCATTCCATCGTCCCGCCGCGGCCTCGACCCTGATTCGGACTATAGCAATGCAACTTCCGCGCCGGAAGCGTGCGGGCGCATGCACCGCGCGCCAGCCCGCAATTTTTGCCCTGCGCGCCTTGCTTTCGCGGCGCGGCGTCGATATAGACACGGCCCTGCCCGCGGCCGGCTCCCATCGTCTAGCGGTCCAGGACGTCGCCCTCTCACGGCGAAAACAGGGGTTCGAGTCCCCTTGGGAGCGCCAATCATTTCAATGATTTAATGGGAGCAGGGAAGTTCGTGTCCCGTCTGTGTCCAGTTCGCGTTTTGGTTCCATATGATCAACCGCGAATGACGGCGAACGGGTCAGCTAACTTCAGGCCGTCGGGAAAAAGCGCCGCATGGCCGCAACCATAGGTCCCGTGCGGTCCTCAGTGTCAGATTCAAACGATTCCACAGTTAATTTATGGTACTTATCGCCATGGGCTCCAAAAAATAACTTGACGCATCAGTATATTTGTGACATAATGGCATTGTGGGAATTCATGTGCGCGTCAAGCGTCACCCATCCCCACACCCACCATTGTGATCGCGTTCGCGCGTCGTTCGCGTGCAACACGGGGACCCCCTTCGGGGTCCTTTTGATTCGAGGAGCCTATTATCCATGACTACCCCAACCCAACCAAAACCAACACCCGTGCCCGCCATCCTCGTCTACGGCACACCCAGCGGCCCCGCGTTGACGCAAGCCTCCTGGTTCCGGGCCGAAGACAAAGAGGCCGTTAAGGCGGCCGCGGAGGCATTGAAGTTTTCGGTGGTCGAACTGCAGACCGATGCGGATAGGGCTCTGGCTGCCGGGGCGCATGAGGGCGTCCTCAAGGGGAGCGGTCGCATGATCGTCGGCTCAGTCTCCGCCGAGGTCTACCGGCGCATCGAAGAGCATGTCCGCAGGGGAGTGGGTGCCCCCGACGCGTCCAAGGCGGAGAATGCCGCGGCGACGACCACGAAATCCGCTTTAGAACAAACCAAGAACCATCCCCTTTCCGCCCCAGTGGCGACCGACGGGTCCGACCTCGTCGGCGCGACCGACGCTTGGGATGCCCTGAAGGTCGGTTCGTACGTGGTCGGGAAATATTGGGAAAGCGATGGCGAGCCGTACGGTTGGTGGCTCGGCGTCATCGCCGGCATCGACAAGAATGACTTCATCATTCGCTGGCCCGACGAGCCCTTGAAGCCCGCACTGAAGATCGAGCGGAAGCACATCGCCCTCCTGCACCCCGCGTTCGACGTCACGCGCGAGT
>NZ_JBKQOT010000174.1:0-10773 GCF_052145395.1 Roseiarcus sp. | reverse complement strand
CCGGCGGGGCTCCGGCCGGCAGCATCGACGTGATCAACGACGACGACCCGACCGGCCCGCGGCGTAGCTGGCTGTCGGTCTCGAAAAGCACCGGCCGTCAGGACTACCCCTCCGTGCCAATGACGATGAGACAAACGCCCCAAATCAAGCCTGAAATCCAAGCCTAAATTACCAACCCAGGCGTCTCATTGTCGTTGACACGTTCCGTACGACCTCGACGTTAAACCATTTCACTGTCCCTGTCGCCATGGCGTACTCAAGAGGCAATCTTCCGCTTCAGATCGCGGACCATTCGTGCTTTTCGCGGCGGAGCAATAGGCGCCGAAGGTTTTCGCCTCTCGGACATCGTTCCAGCTTTCTACCGGGGCACGCCAACGTCTGTCGCTGACGGGCGGGGCGGCATAGGGACATAGGTGACTACAACCAGGGTTCGCATGTGGTTCTCATGGCGGCGCTCGAGGGATGCCCGATTAGCGAAGTGCGGTAGCGGCGCTTTTGCCATCGGCGGAGCGGGAGCGGAATTGCGGCGATCGCCATCCTCGTTATTCTGTTCCGGACGCTTCACCTTGCGGAGTTTCGTTCATGATCGGAAGCTCTTCCCACCCTGCCGCGCCATGGGCGTACCGCACCGCGAGCGAACTCGCGGCGGCTGTGCGAGAGCGCAGGGTCTCGGCTTTCGAGCTGACGGAAGCGTTCATCGCCCGGATCGAAGCACTCGACGGGGATCTCAACGCCGTCCCGGTCCGCGACTTCGAGCGGGCCCGCGAGGCCGCGCGCAAGGCCGACGTGGCGCGCTCGAACGGCGAAGCCGCGCCGCTTCTCGGCGTACCCATGACGGTCAAGGAATCCTACAACGTCGCCGGATTGCCGACGACCTGGGCTTTCCCGCCTTCAAGGATTACGTCGCGCAAGAGGACGCGCTTACCGTCAAGCGACTGAAGGCGGCAGGGGCGATCGTCCTCGGTAAGACCAACGTGCCGGTCGCGCTCGGCGACTGGCAGAGCTACAACGCCATTCACGGCACGACCAACAATCCCTGGGACAGGACGCGCTCGCCGGGCGGCTCGTCGGGCGGTTCGGCGGCGGCGCTCGCCGCCGGGTTCGGCCCGCTGTCGCTCGGCTCCGACATCGGCGGCTCGCTGCGCAATCCCGCTCATTTCTGCGGGGTGTGCGCGCACAAGCCGACCTTCAATCTCGTTCCCGCGCGCGGCCACGTCCCGCCCGGCCTGCCCGACCTGCCCGTCGTGCGGGACCTCGCCGTCGTCGGGCCGATGGCGCGCTCGGTCGACGACCTCGTCCTTCTGCTCGACATCGTCGCCGGCCCGGACGAGACGGCCGACGGACGGGCCTATAGGCTTGGGCTTCCCCTGCCGCGCGCCGAGGACGCGAAGGGGTTCCGGGTTCTTCTGATCGCGGATCATCCCCTCGTCCCGACGTCAGCTTCGGTCAAGGCGGCGCTCGAGCGCCTTTCGAAAGAGCTCGTCTCCGCCGGCGTCGACGTCCGGCGCGAAACGCCGCTCCTGCCGGATCGCGCCGCGTCGGCGAGGCTCTACATCAAACTGCTCAGCGCCGTCCTGACGTCGGCCATGCCGGACAAGCTTTATCAAGAGACGAGAGCCGCCGCGGAGAGCCTCCCTGCCGCGGAGCCGGGCCTCGGCGCGGAATTCCTGCGCGGGGCGCTACTGAGCCACAGGGATTGGGTACAGGCCGACTTCGCTCGCCAGAGGCTGAGGCAGCAATGGCGCGACTTCTTCCGGCATTTCGACGTGGTAGTTTGCCCGGTGGGTTCGACTCCCGCCTTTCCTCACGATCAAAGCGAGCGCCAAAACGACCGGAGAATCGATGTCGACGGCGAGGCTTTCCGGTACCTGGATCAGCTCGTCTGGGCCGACCCCGCCACGACCTGCGGCCTGCCGGCGACCGTCGTTCCCATCGCTGTGGCGGACGGCCTGCCAATCGGCGTGCAGATCATCGGCCCGGAATACGAGGACCGCACGCCGCTCGCCTTCGCCCGGCTGATCGATCAGGCGTTGGGCGGCTTCACCCCGCCGCCCGATTACGCATGAAACCGAGGGGAGAGGACTCATCTCGGGCATCTAAAGTACCCTGTCTGAAAGAGCGCTTCGATACGCCTTCCTATCAGGCAGGAGTAAACTCACGTCACCCCAATACCTCCTCAGGGTTTCCACCTTCGCCGTAGCATCGGCTTCGTTCAATTCCGATTCTGGCAGAAATCCTTAAGCTTTAGCACACGCATGACAGACTCTTAGTGCCCCCCCCCGACGGTTGCTCAATCCAACCGAGAAGGGTTAGATGCCGCGTTGCACACATAGGAGACAAGTCTTCGTGGGAGCGGTCTTAGTCATGGACGGGGTCATGGGGCCGATGGGCGCGGACCACCGTGCGAGCTTGCGGCAGATTTGGCCAATGTCCTCCGCACAAGCGCGCGTGTGGTATATCGACGAGGTGGCCGGCGGCGACGCGCCGAACAACCTCTGTTTCGGCCTGCACCTCGAGGGGGAACTGGACTGCGCCGCGCTCGAGCTTGCTCTGCACTACGTCGTCAACCGCCACGAAACCCTTCGCACCACGTTCGATCTGCACGAGGGCGAGTTCGTTCAGACCATTCATCCCGTGCTTCGGCCCGTGCTGGACATTTCGGCTTGCTCCGAGCAGGAAGCCTACGCGCGCGCGATGCAATCGGCTCGGGAGCCGTTCGACCTTCGGCGGGGCCCGCTGGTGCGCGTCCTTCTGCTCCGTATCTCCCCGCGCCGGCACGTCCTGGTCATCACGGTGCACCACATCGTGGCCGACGCTTGGTCGCTCGGACTTCTCATCGACGAACTGGCCGAGAGCTACGCCGCTTTCGCCGCTCGCCGGGAGCCTCGCCTTCTTCCGCTCCAGGTTCAGTACGCAGATTACGCCAAATGGCAGCGGGGGTGGTTGAAGGGCGCGGAAGCGGAACGGCAGCTCGCCTCGTGGCGGGTCGCGCTCGCGGACGCGCCGTCGCTGCGCTATGCGACTGCCGCCGAGGCCCCGGCCGCCGACTTCGCGGGAGCGAGCCGTGCAATCAGGATCCCCCACGCGCTCTTGCGGTCCCTCAAGCGGTTCGATGCGACGCCCTACACCGTGTTCCTCGCGCTGCTGGCGATCGTTTTGTGGCAACGGACGGGCGCGCGGGACGGGATTGTTGGCATCGCCGTCGCCGGCCGCAATAGCGTGGAGACGGAGCCCGTAATCGGCCTGTTCGCGAACCTGCTGCCTGTTCGCACTGTGCTGTCCCCCGACGAACCTTTCGCCACCGTGCTGCACCGGGTTCGAGACGCCATGCTGCATGCGCTCTCCCACCAGGAGCTGCCGTTCGAACGACTCGTCGCCGCGCTGCAGCCGCATCGTCACAAGGGGCGCAATCCGCTGTTCGACGTACTGTTCGTCGCGGTCAAGGCGGCCGCCTCAGCTCGCCCCTTCGGTCCGCTCCAGGCGAGCCCGTATCCGCTCGAAAGCCACGCGGCCCCGTTCGAGCTCAGCGTCAGCCTCGTTGAGGAGACGGACGTCCTGTGCTGGCTGCGAGCAGAATTTCGAACGAGCCGCTATACGAGCGACCAGATCGTGGCCCTCCTCGAGCACTGCCTGCTCCTGGCCGGAATGGTGGTCGCCCGCCCCATGGCGGCGGTCGCGGAGCTGCCGCGGGCGTCTGCCTGGGAGACCGCCAACCCTGGCGCCGCGATCCCCTTGTCCATGGCTGCACCTCCCGCCGCCTTGCTTCAGGGCGGCCCGCACGAGGACCTGATCGCCCGCGAGTGGGAAGCGGCCCTCGGCGTGCCCGTCGCAGATCGGGATGTCAGCTTCTTCGACCTCGGCGGGCACTCGCTAAAACTGGTCGCCATGGCGGCCCGTCTGGGCCGTGCGCTTGGGCGCAAAGTTCCCATCTCGCTCCTGCTCGAAGAGCCGACCGTCTCCGGGATGGCTCGCCGGATCGAGGGCGGCTGGTCGCCCGTTTCCGTGCAGCCGATCCAGACCCGCGGCGCGCGAATTCCGTTCTTCTGCTCCATCCCGAACGTCACTGTCCGCGACCTCGCCCTCGCGCTCGGGTGGGATCAGCCGCTTTATCTGCTGGACGCGTTCGGATTGCAGGAACGGCGCCTCCTGGCTGGCGAGGCGCTGCTGACCTCGGTGACGGACGTGGCCGCCGTCTTCGTCGCCGACATGCTGCGGATCTGGCCGAAAGGCCCGTTCCTCCTGGGCGGCATGTGCGACGGCGGCATCTTCGCGCTTGAAGCGGCGCTGCAGTTGCAAGCCCTCGGCAGTCCCGTCGCGCTTCTCGCCCAGTTCGACACCCCCGTCCGCGGCTACTTCCGCAAACGCCACATCTATCCCGCCCGACTGCGCCGCATCCGCCGGCTGATCGCCAACGGCCAGATCAAGGACAAGCTCCGGCAACGTCTCGCCGCCTTGCAGGTTCGCCTCGCGCCCGGTCGCTCGGCCGAAGACCCCTACGAGCGAGTCTGGACCGCCACCTGGCGAATGCTGCGCGCCTGGCGGCCCGCACGTCGCTTCGAGGGTCGGATCGAGTTCTTCCAAGCGGTTCCGACCGAAGGTTTCGTCGACGTCACCGAGGGGTGGGCCGCTCGGGCGAGCGAGGGGTTGCGCGTCCACGCCGCGGGCGGAACGCACTCGTTGATGCTCGCTCACCCGCCTGCCCAGCATTTGATTGCGCAGATCCTCAAGGAAGCCCAGCGGCGATGACCCTCCCCCTGACGGCGCCGCGCCCGCGGACGGTCATCCGCCCGCTGCGCTCCCCACTCGACGTGCTGGTCGGCGCCCAGGCGCTGCTGCGTTACCGGAGCCTCGTGCGGGCCATGACCCTTGCCCGGCTCAAGGTCCGCTACCGCCAATCCCTCCTCGGCTGGCTCTGGGCCGTGCTGCAGCCGCTCGCGCTCGTCGTGCTGTACGGTGCGATCTTTTCCCACCTCGCCGCATCGCGCCCGACGCCCTACGCGCTGTTCGTGTTCGCCGGCGTGGTTCCCTGGGCGTTCTGCGCGACATCGATCAGCACCGCTGCCAGCGGAATGCTTGCGCACCAGCACCTGATCAAGCAGGTCTACTTCCCGCGCGAGATCATCCCGCTCTCCTTCGTCGCCGCGTCGTTGTTCGACCTTCTCTTCGCGACGGGCGTGCTGCTGGCGGCGGCGAGCTATGCCGGCTCGGCCCCCTCCTGGGCGCTCCTCGGCACGGCCCCGATCCTGGCGATCCTCGTCCTGCTCGTGACCGCGATCTGCCTGCTGATCTCGGCGCTGCAGATCGGCATCCGCGACATCAGCGTCGCCCTTCCGCTCGCGCTTCAAGTGCTCATGTTCTCGGCCCCCGTCGTCTACCCGGCGACGATCGTTCCGGCATCGCTGCAAAAGCTCTATTGGCTCAATCCGGTGGCGCTGCTCATCGAGGCTTTCCGGAGCGCGGTCCTGGACGCCGCAACGCCGCGAGTTGGGGATCTCGTGTACTGCGCGGGCGTCGCGCTGGTCGCGCTCACGGTCTCCTACCTATTGTTCAAGCGCACGGAGACCGCCTTCGTCGACGAGGCTTGAGTGAGCGATATCGTCGTCGATCGGATCTCGAAACGCTACCGCATCCCGCGGCGGCGAGAGCCTTTTTGGGCGCTGCGCGGGGTCAGTTTCGAGGTCGGGCGCGGCGAGGCGCTTGGCGTCGTCGGTGCCAACGGGTCCGGCAAGACCACGCTCATCCGGCTGCTGTGCGGCATCACCACGCCGACGGAGGGCGAGGTCAGGCTCGATGGGCGGCTATCCGGGCTGGTCGACGTCGGAGCCGGATTCCACCCCGATCTCACTGGGCGGGAAAACATCTTCCTCAACGGCGCGATCCTCGGGATGAGTCATCGCGAGATCGAGCGGAAGATCGGGAGCATCGTCGAGTTCTCCGGCATCGGCCCGTTCCAGCACCTGCCGGTCAAGAAATATTCCTCCGGAATGTATGTCCGCCTCGGCTTCGCGATCGCCGTCCACCTCGACGCCGACATCCTGCTGCTGGACGAGGTGCTGGCCGTCGGCGACATCGAGTTCCAGGCGCGCTGCTTCGACCGGATCGGCCAGCTCCGCGGCTCCGGCAAGACCATCGTCCTGGTCTCCCACGACTTGGCCGCGATCGAGCGGCTCTGCGACCGCGCGCTCCTGCTCGCGCACGGCGAAGTGACCCGAAACGGCGATCCGCGGGCCATTATCGAGGCCTACCAGGAAGAGAGCTATCGCGCGTTGCCCGACCCGGCCCGTGGGAGCACGGCCCAGCGCCCCATCGTGGCCGCTCGCTTGACGTTCGAGGGCCACGATGGCGGCCCGGCGCGGACTGGCGATCCGCTCACCTGCCGCCTCGCCTACGAGGCGAATCGAGCACTGGGGGACGTCGTCTTCACCGTCTCCTTCAACTGGCCGAGCGGCTATCTGTGCACGGAGATCTCGTCCGGCGCAGGCGCCAACCTCGAGGCCGGCGCCGGCGAAGTGGAATTCACCATCCCCCTCCTCGTCATGCAGCGCGGCCTCTACAGCGTGGACGTCGCCATCAGTCGCGGCGGCGAGCGGCTGGACTGGCGACCGCGCTGTTCGCTGCTTCGCGTTGATCCTGGGCGGATCATCGCCGGCGACTTCTACCAGGACCATCGATGTCAAATTCGTCAGCACTCCACCGGCGCAGGGGCGAACGTCCGACACTCTGATTCTTCCGTCACGCGGTGCAACTGATGCTGAAATCCCTGGTGTACACGATCGTCAACAGTCCCGTTTTGTTCTTCGCGACTTTCTTCCTCACGCGAGCCTGCATTTGGACGGTCGTGGAAATGATCGGCGCGCTCGATCCGCCCCGCACGCGAAGGTGACCCCGAAGGACTTGGGCGCCGAGTTGTTCAATGTCTTCGTCGTCATCCCGATCGTCTTCTTCTTGCATGACCGTGCGTTTCACGTCTGGCCATTCCCGAGAGCCGTCACCGGCCTCCCGCTTCCGGTCCGCGTCGCCATCTACCTCGTCGGAACGGATTTCGGGTATTATTGTATGCACCGGCTGATGCATACGCGGCATTTTTGGCGCTTCCATAAGTGGCACCATTCGCCGACCTATATGTATTGGCTGGCCGGGTGCCGCGCGACCGTCCAGCAGCAATTCCCGGTCGGCGTCCCGTATATTAATTTTCACCGTCTGGGATCGTCTCTTCGGCACCTTTCTCGATCCGTCCACCGTGAGGAACACGAAGGAGCTCGGTTTCGGGATTGGCGAGAAGGCAAACCCCGTGCGCCTGATCGCCGGCCTGTGATGCCACATTGGCGCTGACGCCACGAGGCCGTCCGCAAGCGAGCGGGCGGTCAGCCGCCCCGCTGCATCTGCTCGCGGCGGACTTGCGCCAGCAGCGCTTCGATCTGCTCCGGCGTCATCCGGCTCAGTTCGGCGGCCAGATCGCTCCGGGCCGCCTCCGGGCGGGGCGTGATCGCCGGGATGCGCGCGGTCGCGTCGCTCGCCTTCGCGCTCGCCACCGCTCGCGCGAGCGCCGCGATCGTCGGCTCGTCGAACAGCGCGCGAATCGACACCTCCACCAGGAATTCCTTGCGCAACCGCACGATCACCTGCATGGCGAGCAACGAGTTGCCGCCGAGATCGAAGAAATTGTCCTCGGCGCCGATTCCCTCGAGCTTCAGCAACCCTTCCCAGATCGCGGCCACACGTCGTTCCAGGTCGCCGTCAGGCGCGCGGCCGGCCCCGGTCGCGGCGTCGCCCAGCGTCAGCGAGTCGAGCAGCGCCTTGCGGTCGATCTTGCCGCTCGGCAAGGTCGGGAGCGCCGGACGCCAGAGGATGGGGCCCGGCACCATCGCCGGCGGCAGCCGGGTGCGCAGGAAGCCGCGGAGCTCCTCGGCCCGCAGCGTCCGTCCGTCCTTGCTGGTCACGAACGCGGCGAGCTGGCGCTGCTCCGAGGCCTCGCTCGTCGGCAGAACCACCGCCTGCAACACCCCCGGATTCGCGAGCAGGTTGGCCTCGACTTCCCCCAGCTCGACCCTGACCCCCCTGATCTTCGTCTGCGCGTCCGAGCGCCCGAGATATTGGATCGCGCCGTCCGCCCGGTGGCGACCCCGGTCGCCCGTCGCGAACACGATGGCGTCCCGTACGAAGGGATCGGGGAGGAAGCGCTCGGCCGTCAGGTCGGGGCGTCCCCAATAGCCGGCCGCGAGACAGTCGCCGCCGACGTGGATCGTGCCATGCACCCCGGTCGGGACCGGTTGGCCCCGATCATCCAGGATGTAGATCCGCGTGTTGGCGATCGGCTTCCCGATCGGAACGACGTCCCGGTCTTCGGCCGTGACCTCGTGCACGGTTGCATCCCCGGCCACTTCCGCCGAGCCATAAAGGTTCAGGAGGCGGGCGTCCAGCACCGTCCGCCGGAACCGCGAGGCGAGGTCCGGATGCAGCGCCTCGCCGCTGACCGTCCACCACCGCAGGGCGGGCAGCCGCGCGCCGAGGTCGGGCGCGTGGTCGAGCAGGACGCTGAGCAAAGTGGGAACCAGCACGATGCGGCTGACCCGATGCTCAGCCAGCAGGGCGATCATCGCGTCCGGATCGAGCACAGTGTCATCCGGCACGATCACGGTGGGAACGCCGCAGACCAGCCCGCCGAACATCTCCCAGACAGCGTCCACGAACCCCAGCGCCGTCTTTTGGCAGACCACCTCGCCGGGCTCGAACGGGTAGGCGTGGCGCATCCAGTGGAACCGGTTCATCGTCGCCCGGTTCGTGCCCATGACGCCCTTCGGCACGCCGGTCGACCCGGAGGTCCACACCACGTAGGCGATGTCGCCGGGAGCGGTCGCGCTGACGGGCGACGAGAGCGGCGCCGACGACATCGCGGCGCCGGCGCCGAGCAACAGCGCCTCGACGCCGTCCGGCAGCTCGCTCTGCAGGTCGCTTGTCGTCAGCACCAGCCGGCAGGCCGCATTCGCGAGCAGCAGGTGCAGCCGGTGCCGCGGCTGCGCGGTGTCGAGCGGCACGTAGGGGCACCCCGCCTTGAGCAGCCCGAGGATCGCCGCGTAGGCGTCGCTCGAACGGCGCAGGTAGACCGCGACCGGCTCGCCCGGCTGCACGCCGCACGCCCTGACCGACTGCGCCACCTGCGCGGCCCGCTCGTCCAGATCGCAGTATTTGATGCGGCGCGCGCCCTCAATCAGCGCCACTGCATCTGGCGTCCGCGCGGCCTGGGCCGAGAAGGCGCTCGCGATGGTCTCGTCCTGCGGATAGGCCGCCTCCGTGGCATTCCAGTCTCGGATCAGGCGATCGCGCTCCGCCGGGCTGAGCAGCTCGAGTCGTCCGATCGGGATCGGGGCGTCGATCGTCTCGACCACGCTCGCAAGAAGGTTTCGGAAGTGCTGTCCCATCCGCCGTGCGGTCCCGGCCTCGAACGTGTCGGCGTTGTATTCGAGCCAGCACTCGATCCGCCCGTCGCGATCCAGCGTCTCAAGCGTCAGGTCGAACTTCGCCGTCCCCGGATCGACATCGAGCTCCTCCAACGTCAGGCCCGGCAGCCGCGCGTGCTGCCGCGGCGCATTCTGCAAGATGAACATCGCCTGGAACAGCGGCGCGTGACTTCGGCTCCGCTCCGGCCGGAGCGCGGCGAGGAGCCGCTCGAACGGCAGGGCGCGATGCGCCAAGGCGCCGAGCACGCCATCGCGCACCCGTCCCAGGACCTCGGCAAACGTCGGCTCGCCGGAAAGATCCGTGCGGATGACCAGCGTGTTGACGAAGCAGCCGACCACCTTCGCCAGGTCGGGGTCGTCGCGCCCTGCCGTGGGTGAGCCGACCAGGATGTCCGTCGCGCCGCTGTAGCGTGCAAGCAGCACCTGGAACGCGGCGAGCAGCCCCATGAACAGGGTCGCGCTTTCCGCGCCGCAAAGCGCCTTGAACCGCGCGGTCAGGATCTCGTCGATCGCGAATCGCTCTATCGCGCCACGATGACTCGGCGAGACGGGTCGTGGACGGTCGGTCGGGAGCGGGAGCAGGGCCGGATGGCCGCACAGCCGCCCTTTCCAATAGGCGATCTCCTCGCACAACGCCTCGTCGGTCAGGTGGTCGCGCTGCCAGCTCGCGTAATCCGCGTAGCTCAACCGGGTAGCTGCGAGCCGCGGCTGCCGTCCCGCCGCGAGATCACCGTAAATCTCGGCGATCTCGTTGAAAAGCGTGCTCATCGACCAGCCGTCCGTCACCGCATGGTGCATCGACAGCACCAGCACGTTGTCCTTGGGCGCGATCCGCAACAGCCTCAGCCGGAGCAGCGGCGCGCGCGCGAGATCGAAGCCTGCGCGCCCCTCTTGCGCCGCCAGCGCGAGCGCGGCTTCCAGTCCGGACAGCTCCTGAACGGGCAGCTCGACCTCAGCCTGTTCGTGGATGACCTGCATCAGCTCGCCGTTCACAAGAGCAAGGCTCGTCCGCAGGACCGCATGCCGCTGGACGAGCGCCCGGAACGCCTTGCGGACCAACTCGGGGTCGAGCGAGCCCAGGATCCGAAATGCCCTCAGAAGGTTAAAGGCCGGCAGGCCTGGCACGAGCTGCTCCGCCAGCCAGAACCCCGTTTGCGCGAAGGAGGGCGGAGCGAACCTTTGGTCAGGGGTCGAGTGCTCGCGACCCGCCCTCTCTGCGGTTTCCATGGCGCGAATTCCCTTGACAATGCCATGAACCGGCAGCAAAGCCGCTCACAACGGTGTTCCGAGGCCGCGAAGGAAGTTGAGGATCGGT
>NZ_JBKQOT010000173.1:0-3143 GCF_052145395.1 Roseiarcus sp. | reverse complement strand
ATTTCGCCATCGCGATCTCGCTCGGCCTCCAGTACGGCGTGCCGCTGGAGGAATATGTCGAGGCCTTCACCTTCACCCGCTTCGAGCCGGCGGGGCTGGTGCAGGGCAACGACGCGATCAAGAACGCGACCTCGATCCTCGACTACATTTTTCGGGAGCTGGCGATCTCCTATCTCGGCCGCAACGACCTCGCCCACGTGGCCCCGGAAGAAATCGGCGCGACGGTGCTCGGCGGCGGCGTCGGCCAGGACAAGGCGCCCACGGCCGGGCCCGGCGCGGCGGCGGTCATCTCTAACGGCCTCGTGCGCGGAAAACCCGGCGACAAGCTGATGCTGGTGCGTGGGCAGACGGGCGGCGAAGCGCCGGTCGTGCGCGCATCGGGCGGGGCCGGGACGGGCGGCTACGTCCAGGGCGCGACCGCGCTCAAAGGCGATCTCGCCGAAAGCGCGCCGCTAACGATGGGCGGCGCCGCCTTCACCCCGGCGACGAGGCCCCCGGGCTTAGACCCGGGGGTCGCCGGCAAGCGCGCCGAAGCCCGGATGAAAGGCTACGTCGGCGAAGCGTGTCCGGAGTGCGGGAATTTCACCATGGTGCGCAACGGCACGTGCCTGAAGTGTGATACGTGCGGCAGCACGACGGGGTGTAGTTGAGGAATGTAATGTCACATGCGGGTGAATCTGACACCAAAGTTTGGCCGCAAAATCCGTCCCCGCGGCCAAACGCGAGCCAAAATCGGCGTCTGAGGCCGTTTCAGCCGCCGATTGCGTCAGTAAAGGCGCCTCCGGAGGGAACGTCGTCCGGAACAGGGCCTGAGTAATGTAACCGGTCTCCGGAGTTGTGTGATGAGCTGGGAAGGCGTTGAGGACTACGACGTAGGTCAGGGCGCGAAGGCGTATCTCGATCGAATCTACGGTGCGAGTTGCTTGGAAACCGAAAAGGTGACGGTGTTGGCTTCGACCATCCTGTTCGACGAAGTCTACTACGCCGCAATCGAGAGCATCGACCAGACGACCGGAAAACAACAAGTCTACGCTGCTATATGCCCATTCCATTACAACCCACTCGAAGCCGATGGCATCACGTTCTCCTTCAATGAGTTGACCGAGGATTATGATCCTCTGGAATGCGACTGCCCGCAATACATCCTCGACCTGCTAACTCCCACAGAAAGCGAATATGCTGCCAATTGGCGGCAACGATGCGCAGCCCGTCTACGCGCCCCGCTCGATCCCCGCCTCAGGGAAAAGGTCGCGGACCGCGCCCCAAACCGGCAAGACCCGACCGAACTGCGGACCCGGCATTGACCGTATGGCTCGCGCCCACATTCCCGGCGCAGGAAAGGCGATCGCGCGGCGTGAACCGCTGCGCTTGAGCAGCAAGCTTCTCAATCCGAGTCCAAGCAATAGCGATAGCGACTACTACTTCCCGGGCAGGAGATTGAGTTGGGAAAGGGCGGACTGAGCGGCGTACACACCATTTTGAAGCCCGGTCCGGACGAAGAGTTTATTTGGCCGTTCGTGATGGATGCGCCGCGAAAACCATTTCAGCACGGCAGGTGGGACACGGACCGGGGTGAGGAACCGTTCCCAGGCGCGACGGTCGCCTTCAAGCCGTATGAGATGAAGCTACTTGCGGCGCTCGCCCAGTGCTACCGGGGCAAGAAGACCTTCGCTGACCTGCCCATGATCCCCATCGAAATGGCCGACCTGATCATCCGGCAAGGCGGCTTGCATGCCTGGGTGTGCCGCACGGAGAATCGACTGAACCGCTTCCGCAAGATACTCGACGAGCAAGAGAAGGGGACGACGCTCCTGCCGAAGTCGGCTGCGCAAAAACGTCGCCGGAAGCACAGGTGAGCGAAGCAACCAGCGGGGGATCATCGACTCCGCATCGGTCTCGGCCTGGCGCTCGCCGACGCCGACGCCGACGGCAGCGTTCCCGCGGCGTCGTTTCGTCGCGCAAAGGCCCCCGCTTGGTCTTACCCCCATCGAGGGTTGGTCTGGCCGATTCGCGCAAGAAGGGTGCGTTCGGCGATGGCTTCGAACATGCCCTATCCGCCGCTTTCCTGCCGTTCCGGATCGGTTCCGGTTCGTGGAGTCGGAGCGCGAATGACCGCGATGCGGATCGCACCGAGTTGGATTATCGTCGAAAGAGGATTGCCCATGACGGGCGGAGTCCGCCATGGGAATAACTCGTAGATCCGTATTGAAGGGTTCGCTGCTCGGCGCGGTGGGCATCCTTGGAACTGGACCGGACGTCGCGCAATCTCCCACACAGGGACCGACTTCAGCGGAACGTCAGAGACTGGCTCACTTGGCGGCCGATTTTATGGATGTCTATGAATCCCCAGGGCTTTCGGTCGCCATCGGGTCGAGGGGCGAGCCGGTTTACGTCGAGGCGTTTGGTTTTGCGGACAAGGAGAGCGAGGAGACGCTCACTACGCAGCACCGCTTTAGAATTGCTAGCGTGACAAAGCCTATCACGTCGGCGGGGGTTCTGTTGTTAATGGAAGGAGGGAAGCTCCGCCTCGGGGATCATATATTCGGAGCGAATTCGATTCTAGGCGAAGAGTACAGGACTCCACCGGGCCGCGAAGATATAGAGGCGATTACGGTTGATCATTTGCTGACTCACACTGCCGGCGGCTGGGGTAACACCCACGACGATCCGATGTTTATGAACAAGCGAATGGATCATAGAGAACTCATCAACTGGACTCTGAACAATATAGCTTTGACATCCGAGCCAGGGAAAAATTACTCCTATTCGAATTTCGGTTACTGTCTATTGGGCCGCGTGATTGAAAGAGTATCTGAAAAGAAATATGACCAATATACGATGGATGCGGTACTGGCTAGGTGCGGAATAAGCGACATGCAAATTGGGGGTAACACATTGGTCGAAAGGGCTACGAAAGAGGTCCGGTATTACAGTCAAGAACGTGGGATGGATCCTTATGATTTGAACGTGGCGAGAATGGATTCCCACGGGGGATGGATAGCAACGCCCACTGACCTACTCAGGTTCTTTGTCAAAATCGATGGTTTCAGCAACGCTCAGTTGCTCAGCCGCGATACCCTTAAAATCAGTAACTGCTCACCCCCCAGTTGGGGATGGGGCTGCGGCGAGGACGTTCTTGATGG
>NZ_JBKQOT010000172.1:0-9945 GCF_052145395.1 Roseiarcus sp. | reverse complement strand
CCCCTCGTCCGTCCCCTCGCGTTTCCGCTGCGATCTCTGCCGGGATTATGCAGAGTTCGGGACGAAGCGCCAGCGGCCGGATTGACCGCGTCGCCGACGCGCGGAATGCGCGCCGATATGTCAGGCCGAGGAATGTTGAGGCGCCAGCGTGCGCGGCCGCCGGATCACTAGCCGGGCGAACCGCTTCTCCCGGCCCTTCTTCGCCTCGGAACAGGGAGCCGACAAAAAGGGCGCCCCGAGGCGCCCTTGAACAGCCGGCTCCGAGGATGGGGCCTACTACTTGATCTTGGTTTCCTTGAACTCGACGTGCTTGCGCGCCACCGGGTCGTATTTCTTGAAGGTCAGCTTCTCGGTCTTGGTGCGGGCGTTCTTCTTGGTGACGTAAAAGTAGCCGGTGTCGGCGGTCGACAGCAGCTTGATCTTGAGCGAGGCGGCCTTGGCCATCTGGGTACGGTCCTTGAACGACTGGCGCGAGCCCGCGCCGGAAACGGCAAACGCCCGCGGGTTCCGCGGGCGGATTGGAGCGGCAAAATAGCCAGGCGCGGCCCGAAGTCAAGGCCACGCCATCGCCGTCGCGATCGCGATCCGCGCCGGGAAACTCAATTCCGGAAGCTGACGATCTTCGGAATGGACCCCGCGATGAGGCAGCCCTGCTCAACGCCGGACGGCCGCTGCGTGCGAGGGTCCGGATACGACCAGTATGTGAAGTATAGCGATCCAGGCGTTGCGACTGCGAGGCGCTCGAGTTCCTGAAACGGGCCCGAGTTGATCGCGCCAAGCTGGGGGACGAGATTGATGTCGGTTCGGCCGCCCATGGTGTGCGGGACTGCATGCCCGCGGTGAAAGCGCTTCCCGCCCACGGTATTCGTGAGCGGGTGGCCTTTCATCCTCGTTGCGATGATCGCGCGCGGCGAGGCGTCTTTGCCTTTGCTAAGCCCCCACGCCGCGATCAATCGCTCAGCCGCTATGTCGAACAGATAGGAAAATCCTTCGTCTTTTGTTTCCACGACGTCGTATCCACGGGTGATGCGGCCATAGTCGTTCAGCCAAGCTTCGACCAGGCGCGGGGCCAGCCTCGAAGCCACAACGGCGTCGGTTAAAGGCGGACTCAATCCTTGCAGGATTGCCGTGACGTTGGGGTAGCTCAGCATGAAAACCTCGCGCGCCCGATTACGCTTATCGTAATGGAAAATTGCCAGTCGGTCGAGGCGGCGAGCATTTGCTGTCGCTCGGGCGCCAGTCGGTGAGCGCCTGCTTGCCCAGCGCGCTCAATGGCGTTCGATGCGTTTGGCGCCGCCGTTGCCAACGAAAAACATTCGGATAAATTCGCTTCAGGCGTCGCCGGTCGGCCCGGAAGGCCGCCGGCGAACGCTTTTCGTCAGCTCACGCCTATGCGACCGGCGCGAAAGCGCCGGCGGGAGGAAACTGTGCTTGGACTGATGCAGCAGCGTCCGCTCTTGATCTCGGGTCTCGTCGACTACGCCGCCACATGGCACGGCGAACGCGAGATCGTCTCGCGCGATCCCGAAGGCGCGATCCATCGCTCGAACTACGCCGAGGTCGCCGAGCGCGCGAAAAAGGTCGCCCGTGCGCTCGACGCGCTGGGCCTTGAAGCGGGCGACCGCGTTGCGACCCTCGCCTGGAACGGACACCGCCATCTCGAGCTCTACTACGGGGTCACGTCTTCGGGTCGGGTGCTGCACACGGTCAATCCGCGCCTCTTCCCCGACCAGCTCCACTACATCATCCATCACGCCGGGGACGCCTACGTCTTCTTCGATCCGGTCTTTGCGCCGCTCGTCAACGAGCTGGCGCCGCGCCTGCCGCTGGTGCGCGGCTGGGTGTCGCTCAGCGACCGCGCCCATGCGCCCGCGGTCGAGGTTAGCGAGCTACTCGTCTACGAGGAGCTCCTCGCCGGCGCGTCGTCCGATTACCAATGGCCGCTGCTCGACGAGAACGCCGCCTCGACGCTCTGCTACACCTCAGGGACGACCGGCAATCCGAAGGGCGTGCTCTACAGCCACCGCTCGACCCTGCTGCACGCCTTCGCCGCGTGCGCCGTCGACGGCCTCGGCCTGTCGGGGCGAGATTCGTTCCTGGTCGTGGTGCCGCTGTTCCACGCCAACGCCTGGAGCGTGCCGTTCTCCGGGGCGATGTGCGGCATGAAGCTGGTGCTGCCGGGGCCGAAACTCGATCCCGAGAGCCTGTTCGCGCTCATGGCGGAGGAGGGCTGCACCAAGTCCGGCGGCGTGCCGACGGTGTGGCTCAACTTTTTGGCCTGGATCGAGGCTCATCGCGACCGGCTCGACCTCGAGAAGATCAAGCTGAAGACGGTCCTATGCGGCGGCTCCGCGCCGCCGCGCGCGATCATCGAAAAGTTCCATGACCTCCTCGGCGTCTACGTGCTGCACGCCTGGGGCATGACCGAGACGAGCCCGATCGTGACGACCGGCGCGCCGCTCTATAAGCACGCGGACCTCAGCGGCGCCGCGCTCGTCGACATGCAGGTCCGACAGGGCCGGCAGGTGTTCGGGGTCGAACTCAAGCTCATCGGCAGCGACGGCCGGGAGCTGCCGCACGACGGCGTCTCGGTCGGCGAATTGAAGGTGCGCGGCAACTGGATCGTGTCCGGCTATTTCAAAGGGGAGGGCGGTCAGGTGATCGACAAGGACGGCTGGTTCGGCACCGGCGACGTCGCAACGATCGACCCCGACGGCTATGTCCAGCTCACCGACCGCCTCAAGGACGTGATCAAGTCGGGCGGCGAGTGGATTTCCTCGATCGAGATCGAGAACCTCGCCATGTCGCACCCCGACGTGTTCGAGGCCGCTGTGATCGCCGTCGCCCATCCTGTGTGGCAGGAGCGGCCGCTGCTGATCGTGCATCCGCGCGACGGCCGCACGCCGACCAAGGAGGCGATCCTCGCGTTCCTGGCGGAAAAGCTGCCAAAATGGCAAATGCCCGACGACGTGGTGTTCGTCGAAGGCCTGCCGCACACCGCGACCGGCAAGCTCCTGAAGACGGAGCTGCGCCAACGCTTCCACGGGCATCTCGCGGTCACGGGCTAAGCAGGATTGCGGGACTCGCGCTTTCCTGGAGGGAGCAACGATCGCGTCTGCGAAGCGCGGTTCGAGGAAACAGCAATCGGCTTTAAGCCTGCACCTCGCTCTCCCAGTTGGCGTGGACCACGCCGGGCAGCTTCTCCAGCGCGCCGATGACGGCGTTCAACTCGTTCGGCACGACCGAAGTGGCGACGAGCCTGGCGACGATCTCCACCGTTTCATCGCCGTGCTCATCCGTCTCGACGTCGGCGACCGGGTAATGCGCCGCCTCCAGCGCGTCGATCAGCGCCTCGCGGATTTCGCCCTCCTTCTGCGGGCTCACCGTCAGGCGGACCTCGTAGGTCGCCTCGCCACTTTCCTCGTCGAGCGGAATGCGGTTGATCCGGTTGACGATCGGCCTCAGCAGCGTGTTGCCGGCGATGACGAACCCGGTCAGCAGTGCGGATTCGACGACGAGGCCCGCGCCCGCCGCGGCGCCGACCGCGGCCGAGCACCACAGCGTCGCCGCAGTGTTAAGCCCCCGCACGTTGATCCCCTCCTTCATGATCGCGCCGGCGCCGAGAAAGCCGATGCCCGAGACCACGTAAGCCATCACCTGGGTCGAGGCCGGGCCGCCGACCCGAAGACCGAAGTCGACGAAAGCCGCCGCGCCCACCGCCACCAGCGCGTTGGTCCGCAATCCCGCGGACCGCTGCCGATATTGGCGCTCGGCGCCGATCAGCGTGCCGAATGCGAAGGCGGCGGCGAAGCACACCGCGCTGTTGATCAGCGCGTAGAGGTCGAAAGTAGAGAGGAAGCGCATGCGTCGGGGCCCGGTGGGCGGATTGACTGCCGCCGTCGTCGCATGGAGCGCCGCCAGTGTCGAGCCGCTCCAGAACCGAGCTCGATCGGATCGGTGGGACGAGAAATTGGGAAGGACGCCTACACCCATCGCCCGGGCCGAAGTTCGTTCAACGGGGATTGCGGCCCCGAAGGGGGTATTCGACAATACAGACGGTTTGATTATTTTATTGCAGTTTATCAGAATTTATGCTAGGGTTACCAAATGGGCCGGGACATCGCGAGGGGCTCGAGCGCCGCCAAAGGCTCCGAAGCCTTTCGCAGAAGGCTCAGGCCGCCACAAGACAAGGGACTCAGCGCGCCTCCGGTCAGCGCTGTGGCCGCGGTCCGGCCGGGGTGATCGGCGCCGGTCCGCGTGGAGCGGGGCTTGCCCCCACTCGGCGGAGAAAGAAGGGATTTCGTGACAGAAATCGGCGCCTAATGCTTTGAGAAGGCTCGATCGGCGCCAGAACTGCAGGCTGTCGGCTGGCCTCAGGCTCTCCGACCACCAGCGCCCGCCGGCTGCAGCGCTTCGAGCGCCGCCAAAGGCTCCGGAGCCTTTCGCGCGAGGCTCAGGGCGCCACAAGACAAGGGAGTCAGCGCCCTCCGGTCAGCGCTTTGGCCGCGGTGTTTGCAGGTGCGGCCCGGGGTGATCGGCGCCGGTCCGCGCGGAGCGGGCAGACGTGCCCCCACTCGGCGGAGAAAAAAGGGATTTCGTGACGGAAATCGGCGCCTAATGCTCTGAGAAGGCTCGATCGCCGCCAGAACTGCAGGCTTCTTGACCGGCCTCAAGCTCTCCGACCGGCGCCCGCCGGCTGCAGCGCCTCGAGCGCCGCAATCCCCTCGCGGGGCAGGTTTGAGGCCCGAGCCCCGGCGAGGACCCCGGCGATGTAGTCCGGGTTGGCGACGCCGGGCCCGCAATTGGCGCCGACATAGACGAGCGCCCGCTTCGGCCCGCCAGGGCCGATGACCGGCTGGACGATCTTGACGTAGAGGCCCTTGGGCAGGCCCTCGTAGCGGTCGAGGGCAGGGATGTCGCCAAGCGCGAGATCCCACAGGACCCCGTGGACGGCCGAGCGTGGGGCGCGGACGACGGTGAGCCAGCCCTCGCGCATGATCGCCAGTTTGTGGCGCTCGAGCCGGGCTTTTCCGATCGGCTTCGAGCGCGGGCAGCGGCGCGCCATCGCCGCCGCCTCCATGTTCGAGCCATAGGCGAAATAGAGGGGCATCGACCTAACCGCTCAGTCTTTCGACCTTGTGGACGACGCTCTTGCCGCGGAGCTCGGCGAGGATCGCGTTCAGGTGCTGGATGTCGCGCACCTGCAGGTCGATGCGCAGGTCGCGGAAGTCCACTCCGCTAGCCGCCGACGAGACGGCATCGATGTTGGCCCCGTATTCTCCGATGATCGTGGCGATGACGCCGAGGGCGCCCGGCTCGTTGAGCATGGTGATGACGATCTGGGTCGAATAGACGGCCTTGTCCGCGGCCTCGAGGTCCCAGCGTACATCGAGCCAGCGGTCCGGCTCGTCGTTGAACGCGGCGAGCGCCGGCGAGTGGATCGGATAGACGGTGATTCCCTCCGGCCCGCGGATCCCGACGATGCGTTCGCCCGGCACCGCCCCGCCCTTCGGGGCGAACCGGACGGTCGTGTCCGGGTCGAGTCCGCGCACCGGCGCAGGAGTTGCGCCTCGCGCCGCCGCGGGCTCGGATTTCCCCGGCGCCCCCGGCACGCGGAAAACGAGGTTGGCCGCCTTCGGCAACTCGAACCAGCCGGCCTCGTTCTGCGGCACGGCCGGGCCGGCCTTGCGGTCCTCCTTGAAATCCGGGTGGACGGCGCGCACGACGTCGCTGGAATAGATCTCGCCGCGCCCGACCCCGACCATGATGTCGTCGATCGAGGCCCGGGCGAGCCGGGGCAGGGCGGCCTTTAGCTTCGATTCGGAGAACTTCTTGCCGGCCCGCTCGAAGGCGCGCTCGATGATCTGCCGCCCGAGCCCGCCGAACTGCTGCTTGGCCGCCTCGCGGGTGGCGCGCCGGATGGCGGCTCGCGCTCGTCCCGTGACGACGACGCTGTCCCACGCGGCCGGCGGCGTGCTCCGCTCCGAGCGCGAGATCTGAACCTCGTCCCCGTTCTGCAGCACCGAGATCAGCGGCGCGATGCGCCCGTTGATTTTGCAGCCGACGGCGGAATTGCCGATGTCGGTGTGAACGGCGTAGGCGAAATCGATCGCGGTCGCTCCGCGCGGCAGCGCAATCAGGCGGCCCTTGGGGGTGAAGCAGAATACCTGATCGTGGAACAGTTCGAGCTTGGTGTGCTCGAGGAACTTTTCCGAGTCGTCGCTCGCCAGCGCCTCAATCGTTTGCCTCAGGCCGCGGTAGGCGCGGCTTTCGCTCACCCCCGGCGTGTCCGGCCGGCCGTCCTTGTAGATCGTGTGCGCGGCGATGCCGTATTCGGCGACCTCATGCATCTCGTGGGTGCGGATCTGCAGCTCGACGCGCTGGGTTCCCGGACCGATCACCGTGGTGTGGATCGACCGGTAGTCGTTCTGCTTCGGCGTCGAAATATAGTCCTTGAAGCGCCCCGGTACGGCCGGCCAGGTCGTATGGGCGACGCCGACCGAGGCGTAACAGTCGGCGACCGTGGCGACGAGAATACGGAAGCCGTAGATGTCCGACAGTTGCTCGAACGCGATCGAGCGCCGCTCCATCTTCTTCCAGATGGAATAAGGCGTCTTCTGCCGGCCCTGGACCTCGACCTTGATGCCGCGGCGGACGAACTGGTCGGTGAGCTCCGCGGCGATGCGAGCGATGAGCGCGCCGTTCTTTGCCTTCATCGCTTCTAGGCGCGAGACGATGAGCTTGTAGGCGTCCGGCATCAGGCAGCGGAACGAGAGGTCCTCGAGTTCGCTGCGCATGCTCTGCATGCCCATGCGGCCGGCGAGCGGCGCATAGATGTCGAGCGTATCCTGGGCGATGCGGGCGCGCTTGGCCTCCGGCATGTACTGGAGGGTTCGCATGTTGTGCAGCCGGTCGGCGAGCTTGACCAGCAGCACGCGCGCATCGTCGGCGATCGCCAGCAGGAGCTTGCGGAAGTTCTCGGCCTGCTGGGCGTGCTTGGTGACGAAGTCGAGCTTGCCGAGCTTGGTCAGGCCGTCAACCAGGCCACCGATCTCCTCGCCGAACGCCTTATCGATGTCGACGCGGGTGATCTCGGTGTCTTCGATGGTGTCGTGCAGCATCGCCGCGACGATCGTCGCGTCGTCGAGCTTGAGGTCGGTCAGGATGGCCGCGACTTCGAGTGGATGCGAGAAATAAGGGTCGCCGGAGGCGCGCTTCTGCGTGCCGTGCGCCTTCATGGCGAAGACGTAGGCGCGGTTGAGCAAGTCCTCGTCGGCGTTCGGATTGTAGCGGCGGACCCGTTCCACCAATTCGTATTGCCGCATCATCGCCGCTGAGTCTCAACCGTCTCCCAAGCCGAACAGTCGTAGGGCTCGCGCGCGCGGAGCGACCAAGACGATTCGACTGGAGTTCTGGGGCGCGCAAATGGCGAACTGCCCGGACCGACCGCGTCTTGCCGCACGCTTCAGCGCAGGCCTCATCCGATCATCGGCCGTGGAAGGCGCGTTCGCAAGCGCAAAATGGCCGGACGCGGCGCCGCGGGAAGCGATCCGACTCAGCGCTGGCGGACCTTCTGGCCCTCTGCACAGGCATGACATAACATCGCGCGTGAGGCGCGACGGCGCGGTTGAGCGAGGGGGGTGGCCCGAGAATGAAGAGATTGGTGTTCCTGTTCTGCCTTGCCGTGGTCGCTGTGGACGGCGGCCCGCCGCCGGCGGCTGCCAGGGAGGCGATGACCTGCGACCGTCTATGGTACAACCGGACAGCGATCTACGCCAGACGAGGGATGTGCTTCAAGGACGAGCGCGCGCTCAGAGTCTTCGGCCAGAGGTGCTTTCGCCCCTATGGGAAGCTGCCTTTGAGGGATCAGAGGCGAGTGGACAACATCAGACGGCAGGAGCGCCGGATGGACTGCGATGCGCAGTAGGCGATGGCCGAACCTCCGTCAAAGACGCAGATCCTCCTGGCGCGTGTCGCGGTTGCGCTGATCGTCGGCCTCGCCGCCGCGGGCGTCGTCTGGTACGGCGTGTCGACTGAGGAACTGAATCGCCTGTGGCGGAACATCGTTGCGCGGCCTGGCGGTCCGATGACATTCCGCTTCCTGCTGCAGCCGGCCATGGCCGCGCTCGCCGCGCTGCGCGACGGCGTCGCCGACGCGCAACTCGACCGCACGCCCTATCTGTCCGCAATCCTCTACCGCGTTGGAAGACGAAGCGGCCGCCTTTGGGAGGGAATCGTGTCGACCGCGCGGATCCTGATCCTTGGCGTCGTCATGGACATCGTCTATCAGCTTGTCTTTCTCGGCGAGTTCTATCCGGCCGAGGCGGCAATCATCGCTGTGCTGCTCGCGTTCGTTCCTTATGCCCTGTTGCGGGGTCCGATCGGCCGGATCGCGCGCCATTGGGGAGCGCGGCCGACCTCGGGTTGATCCCGGCGCGCCCGGTCACGGCGGCGCCGGCCGCCATCTTGCAGGGCTTCGCGTCATATGCTCTGCTGCGCCGGCTGGGAAGCGGTGGTCGATTTGGTGTCCGTGGCCGCGCCGGTTGATCGAAATCGGTTCGAGAGGCGTCAATTGGCCAGTCCCGATCTCAAGCTTGACGTCAACACGGAGCTTGCAGCGCGCCGGACGGGCATGGCGTTTCAGCGCACTCGCCTGGCCGAAGACCGCACCCTGATGGCGGTGATCCGCACCGCCCTGTCGCTGATCGGCTTTGGGTTTACGATTTTCCAATTCTTCCAGCGGCTCAGGGAGCAGGATGTCATCGCTCGGGCCCATGCGCCGCGGAATTTCGGTCTCGCGCTGGTCTTCCTGGGCGTTGTGATGCTGGTCTTCGGTATTGTCTACCATGTTCAGTTCATGCTCGGTCTTCGTCGGCTGCGGCAGTCGATGCGACAAGACGGCCTCGTTCACGGCGAGACCGTCTTTCCGGTGTCGCTCACCTTGATTACAGCGATCCTGCTGCTCGCCGTCGGGGTGGCGGCGATCGCCGGCATGGAGTTCGACATCGCGCCCTTCGGCTGAAGAGCGTTTGGCGGAAAGGCGGCAGTCTCGCGGAGCTGGTGAGCCGCGTATTTGGATTTGACGTCGATAACGGGAGAGGGAAATGCCTGAAGCCAAGAAACCGAACATCCTCATTCTTTGGGGCGACGACATCGGCTGGTGGAACATCAGCTACAACAGCCGAGGCCAGATGGGCTACCGCACGCCAAATATCGACCGAATCGCCAACGAGGGCGTCGCGTTCACCGATTACTACGGCCAGCAGAGCTGCACCGCGGGGCGCGCCGCGTTCATCACCGGCCAGAATCCGATCCGCACCGGCCTTACCAAGGTCGGCATGCCGGGGGCCGACGTCGGATTGAGCACAGAGGATCCCACCATCGCCGAACTCCTCAAGCCGCTGGGCTACAAGACAGGTCAGTTCGGCAAGAACCACCTTGGCGACAAGGACAAGTTCCTGCCGACAGTGCACGGCTTCGACGAATTCTTCGGCAACCTCTACCACCTCAATGCGGAAGAGGAGCCGGAGGACCCCGACTACCCGAAGGACCCGGAGTTTTTGAAACATTTCGGGCCGCGCGGCGTGCTGCACTGCAAGTCCGACGGCAAGGGCGGACAGACGGTCGTGGACACCGGGCCGCTGAACAAGAAGCGGATGGAGACCATCGACGATGAGGTGACCGAGCGTGCGCTCAAGTTCATCGACGAGGCGCACGCGGCGGACCAGCCGTTCTTCCTCTGGTACAATACGACGGGCATGCATTTCCGCACGCACCCGGCCGCCAAGCACAAGGGCAAGAGCAACGGCCAGGGCGACTACAGCGACGTGATGGTCGCGCATGACGAGCACATCGGCCAGATGCTCGCCAAGCTCGACGAACTCGGCATCGCCGAAGACACGATCGTCATGTATTCCACGGATAATGGCGTGCACTACAATTCGT
>NZ_JBKQOT010000171.1:0-9781 GCF_052145395.1 Roseiarcus sp. | reverse complement strand
CTGCCATTCCTGCTGCTCGGCCTCGCGATGCTGATCGCGCTCGGCTTCGAATTCGTCAATGGCTTCCACGACACCGCCAATGCTGTCGCGACCGTGATCTACACCCACGCCCTGCCGGCGCAGTTCGCCGTCGTCTGGTCGGGCTGCTGGAACCTCTTGGGGGTGCTCGCATCCAGCGGCGCTGTCGCCTTCGGCATCGTTTCGCTCCTGCCGGTCGAACTCATCCTGCAGGTTGGCTCGAGCGCCGGCTATGCGATGGTGTTCGCTCTGCTGATCGCGGCGATCATCTGGAATCTGGGCACATGGCTTTTCGGCATCCCGGCCTCCAGCTCGCATACCCTGATCGGCTCGATTGTCGGCGTCGGCGTCGCCAACGCGCTGATGCGCGGGGTGGACGGCACCTCTGGCGTCGACTGGGATCAGGTGACGAAGATCGGCGAAGCTCTGCTATTTTCGCCGCTCTTCGGCTTCGTCCTTTCCGCGCTGCTGCTCCTCCTGATGAAGGCGATCGTGCGGGTTCCGGCTCTCTACAAGGCGCCCGAGGGGCGCAACCCGCCGCCGACCTGGATCCGCGGCCTGCTCGTCCTCACCTGCACGCTGGTGTCGTTCTTCCACGGATCGAACGACGGCCAGAAGGGCATGGGCCTCATCATGCTGATCCTGATCGGCGTCGCGCCGACCGCCTACGCCTTGAACCGGGCGCCGCCGGCTGGGCACGCCGAATCGTTCATCGCCGCCGCGCAGGACGCCTCGAAGGTCGTCGCGGCGCACGGGGCGGGCTACAACGTCATCGGCGACCCCCGCCCTGCGGTGACCGACTACATTCACGCCCACAAGATCTCCGAGGGCACCTATCCGTCGCTCGCCGTTCTGGTGCGTGAGATCAGCGACTCGGTCAAAGAGTACGGCTCGGTCGCCAGGACGCCGCTCGATAAAGTTCAGAACGTCCGCAACGACATGTATCTCGCCTCGGAGGCGATGCGCGTTCTCGCCAAGGACAAGGAGAGCGAGCTGACGGACGCCGAGAAGAAGCAGATCGGCGAGTTCAAGAAGCAGCTCGACTACGCCACCAAGTTCATTCCGATCTGGGTGAAAATCTGCGTGGCGATTGCGCTTGGCCTCGGCACGATGGTCGGATGGAAGCGCATCGTCGTGACCGTCGGCGAGAAGATCGGCAAAACCCACCTGACCTATGGGCAGGGCGCCGCCGCCGAGCTCATCGCCGCCGCCACGATCGGCGCGGCCGATGGTCTCGGCCTGCCAGTGTCGACGACCCACGTGTTGTCGTCCGGCGTCGCCGGCACGATGGTCGCCAACGGCTCGGGAATGCAGTGGTCGACGGTCGGAAGCATTGCGCTCGCCTGGGTGTTGACCTTGCCAGCGGCGATGATTTTGTCAGGCACCCTTTTCTTCATTTTCCGTCACATCTTCTGACGGGCATCCACGGACGCAATCGCAAGGACCGCGCTGCCCGGCGCGGTCCTTTTCGTTCGGGTCAGCCGCCGTAGAACGCGATTGGCCTCGGCCGCCCCCGGGGGATGCGGACGCCGCGGGCCCTATAGTCCTCAAGGGTCAAGTGCATCATCACCGTCATCAGCGCGTCCGAATAGGCGTCGTGCTGGTCGAGCGCCGGCAGGCCTAGATCCCTGAGAATGCTCATGAACCGCAAATCGATCTCGACGCCCGGCGGCGCGTCGCCGTACTTGCGCTCGTAATAGGTCCCCGACACCTCGATCTGGGCGTTCGGCAGGTCGATGCCGATGAGGCGCCGCACGTGCTTGTTCAGCATCGCAACGTCGAACTCGAGATAGAAGCCGACCAGCGGCCGCGACCCGATGAACCGCAGAAGGTCCGGCAGTACCTCCTCGATCGGTCGGCCGCCAGCGACATCCTGCTCGCGCAGGCGATGAACCTTGATGGCGTCCGGATTGAGCTTCGCCCTGGGCTTGACCATCGCCTCGAAGCGCTCGCTGGTCAGGATCCGATTGCCGCGGATTTTCACCGCGGCGACCGTGACGATGTCGTCCGTGCGCGTGTTCAGGCCCGTCGTCTCGCAGTCGATCGACACCGATTCGCCTTGCGGCGGCGGATCGAACAAGAAGCGATAGGCGGGATCGCGCAAGAGGTGCAGGAGAAAACGCCGCTTCAGCCCGAGCAGCATCAGAACATCGCCAGGTTGAAGTGCCGGCGCAGCATTTCGCGCAGCCGTTTGACCACGTGGAAGGCGTCGCGCAGCAGGTCGCGCTCCATCGTCGACAGCTCGGCCGGGCGAACGAGGCTGGTTGACGCCTTCTCGGCGATCTGCGCGTCAAGCCGCAGCGTCATGAGGTAATGCAGCGCCTGGGTCAGCTCGCGCGCGAACTGGGCGTCGAACTGGTGAAGCTCCACGAGCCGGGCGATCCGCGCGGTCGTGCCGGTCTCGTGCAGCCTCTTCTCCAGCGCCAGCGCCCGGACGCCGTGCACGATCGGAAAGACGCCGCCCTTCTTCAGATCGAGCGCGTCGCCCTCGGCCTTCGAGGTGACGAGGTTGTTGAAGAACCCGATCGGAGTCGGGAAGGCGTCGATGGCGCGGGCGAACCGGGCGAGCCGCAGGCGCTCCCCGTGCATGAGATCGATCAGGTCCTGCTTGGCGGTCTTAAGGAGCCCGGCGTCGCCCGCCGTCGCCTCGGCGTCATAGAAGATCGCGATGTCCATCGTCCCCGTTTCGTCGGAGAGCGCAAGCCAGCGGCGGAAGTCGTCGCGGTATTCGGTGAGCGTCTTCGACCAGACCGGGTTGCGCACCATCACCTCGCCCGGACAAGGCGGAAAACCGCACTCGGCCAGGGCGTCGAACACGTCGGCGCGGAATTGGACGAGGTCCTCCTCCGGCGCCGGCGCGGCGAGAATGAGCCCATTGTCCTGATCGGTGCGGAACGTCTGCTCGCCGCGACCCTCGCTGCCCATCACGAAGAAGCAGCCGGCCTCGCGAATCGATTTCGGCGCGACGAGTTGAAAGAGCTTGTGGTGCAGGCGCCGGTTGAGGTCGGAAACGATCTCGCAGACGAGGTCGACCTTGACCCCCTGACGGCGCATGAGGCGAATCTGAGGCTCGATCCCTTTTGCGGCGCGCGCGAGACCCGCCACCGTGCTCGATCGATCGATCCTCCCGGCTACGAGCTGCGAGTTTCCCGCCAGAAAGCTCAAGAGATCGATGTCCTCGAGCACCCCGATGAACATCCCGTTTTCGCCGACGGCGAGGCGGCGCTTGTTGTGCTTGGTCATGCGCAGGAGCGCGGTCGTGACGAGGTCGTCCGGCGCGACGCTGACGACCGGGCGATGCGCAAGCGGACCGACGGGGCTCTCGGGCGGGCGATGGTCGCACAGCGTCGCGTCGAGAAGGTCCGAGCGCGTGACGATTCCGGTTCCGTCGTCGTCAGTGACGAACAGCGCATAGGCCTTGTGCGTCCGCATCAGCGCGCCGGCTGCGGCGATCGACTCGGTCGCGTCGACGAAAACGGCCGGATGATGGAAGAGCTCGTCGACGCGCGCGGCGATGAGCGGCGTGAACCGCGCGGCCTCCTCCTCGCGCGAGACCGTGTCGAGCTTGTGGGCGATGTCGAGATAGAAGAACGAGGCGAAGCGCGGGTTCTCGTTGATCAGCCTCAGGGTCACGTCGCGCGGCATGAGGTTGCAAAGCGTCTCCTCGCGCGCCACGAATGCGTTCGAGCTCTTGCCCTGCACCAGGGCGCGCGAATCGAACATGTCGCCTGGGCCCCTGAGGGCGACGAGATCGTCTCCGTCCCGCTCCTCGACCGCACCCTTGATCACGATGAACAGGCTTTTTGGCGCGCTCAAGCGTTCGATGATCGTCTCGTTCGGCCGATAATAGGCGATGTCGAGCGAGTGGCTCACGACTTCGAGCTCGTCCGCGTTCAGCCGGTCGAACGGCGCGCTGCGCGGATCGAAAGGCTGCGCCAAAGTTCTCCTCCCTTCGGTTGGGAGAATTGTCCCTGTCCCGGGCAGCTTTGCAAGTGGACTAAGGTCAAGCCTTGGGCTGCGCCACGGATGGAAGCCCGCCTTCGGGCCTGCTACAACATCGGACGGGAGCTGACGACGACGGGCGCTTAAAGGGGGCGGAAGGCCATGACCATGATCGACGACGCACTTGCCGCCATCGACGCCAACGCCGGGCCGGCCGTGGAGCGGTTGTTCGACTTTCTCAGGATCCCGTCGGTTTCCGCCGACCCGGCCCACTTCGCCGACTGCGACCGGGCCGCTGACTGGCTGGTCGACGAACTCCGCGCGATCGGGTTCGAGGCGGCCAAGCATCCGACCGACGGACGCCCGGCGGTTGTGGGCCACATCAAGGCGGCGCGCCGCGACTCGCCGCACGTCCTGTTCTACGGCCATTACGACGTCCAGCCGCCGGATCCCCTCGATCTCTGGCGCTCGCCGCCGTTCGAGCCGAAGCTCGAAGCCGGACCCCGCGGCGAGCGCATCGTCGCCCGCGGCGCTTCGGACGACAAGGGCCAGCTCATGACGTTCCTCGAGGCCTGCCGCGCCTTCCAGAGGTTCGGCGGCCCGCCCTGTGCGATTACCGTGCTGTTCGAGGGCGAGGAGGAGACCGGCTCGCCGTCCCTGCCGGCCTTCCTGACCAAGAACGCCAAGACGCTGAAAGCCGACATCGCGCTCGTCTGCGACACCGGCATGTGGAGCCCGTCGACGCCGGCGATCACGACGGCGCTGCGCGGAATTGTCGCCGACGAGGTGGTCCTGACCGGCGCCAACCGCGACCTGCATTCCGGCGTCTACGGCGGCGTCGCCGTCAACCCGATTCACGTTCTCTCGCGCATTCTCGGCGACCTGCACGACCCCAACGGCGCCGTGACGCTGCCGGGCTTCTACGACGGCGTGGAGGAACTCCCCGAGGAGATCAAGGAGCAGTGGGCGGCGCTCGAATTCGACGCCGCCGCCTTTCTCGGCGACGTCGGCCTGACGACGCCCGTTGTAGAGCGCGGCCGCACGCCGCTCGAACAGGTCTGGTCCCGGCCCACCTGCGAGGTCAACGGGATCTCCGGCGGCTACGCCGGCGAGGGGGTCAAGACTGTCCTGCCCGCCAAGGCGAGCGCCAAAGTGTCGTTCCGGCTGGTCGGCAAGCAGAATCCCGAGAAGATCGTCCAGTCGTTCCGCGCTTTCGTCACTTTGCGGCTGCCGCCCGACGTGAAGGCCGAGTTCATCGGCCACGCCGGGAGCCCGGCGATCACCCTGCCGGTCAAGAACGAGGCGCTCCGCCGCGCCCGCCGCGCGCTCGAAGCCGAGTGGGGCAAGCCCGCGGCGCTGGTCGGGTGCGGCGGATCGATCCCGATCGTCGGCGCGTTCAAGCGCGAGCTGAACATGGACAGTCTCTTGGTCGGTTTCGCGCTCGAGGACGACGCCATGCACTCCCCGAACGAGAAATACGAGCGGGCCTCGTTCCACAAAGGCGCGCGGTCCTGGGCGCGCATCCTCGGGGCGCTCGCCGCGTGAGCAACGAGCCGCGGGTCGGCGTGGGGTGCGGCGCGTCCGTCGTGTCCGACGGACGGGTTCTGCTGGTCAAGCGGCGACGGCCGCCAGAGGCGGGGCGCTGGAACCTGCCGGGCGGCAAAGTGCGCTATCTCGAGCGCGTCGAGGACGCCGTTCGCCGCGAGGTCCTCGAAGAAACCGGGCTTTTGATTCGGCTCGTGCAAATGCTGCAAGTCATTCAGATGCTGGGCCAGGACGGCCAGCACTGGGTGTCCCCGGTGTGGCTCGCGGAGGTGGGCCGGGGCGACGCGCGCAATTGCGAACCCGACAAAGCCGAGGCTGTCGAATGGTTCCCCCTCGACGCTCCGCCGGGTCCGCTCGCCCAGGGCGCGGACGAGGCGATTGCGAAACTGATCGGCGCCGGGGGCGGGCCCGCTCCGAAGGGACGAACCCATGACGGACAGCCGAAGGGCGCGTAAGCGCGACCAGTTCCTGGCCGTCGTCAGACAGCCGCCCGCGCTCATGGGCATTCTCAACGTGACGCCTGATTCGTTCTCCGACGGCGGCCGTCATATCGAGCTGTCGGCGGCTATCTCGCGGGCGAAGACGATGATCGCCGAGGGCGCGTCCATCGTCGATGTCGGGGGCGAGTCGACCCGGCCCGGTCACATTCCGGTCGCGGAGGATGAAGAGCTTCGACGGGTCGCGCCCGTGATCGAGGCCCTGGCCCGCGACATCGACGCGCCCATTTCGATCGACACCATGAAGGCGGCGGTGGCGCGGGAGGCCGCCCGCCTCGGCGCCTCGGTCATCAACGATGTCTGGGGTCTGCAGCGCGACCCCGCCATGGCCGACGTCGTCGCCGAGACCGGCTCGGCCGTCATCGTCATGCACAATCGCGAGCGGACGGACGCCGCCATCGACATCCTCGACGATGTCGAGCGCTTTCTCGAGCGCTCCTTGCGGCTCGCCGCCCGAGCGGGCGTTCCGTTCGGCCGTATCCTCGTCGATCCGGGCGTTGGCTTCGGCAAGACGCCGGAGCAGAACTGCGCCTGCATCTCGAATCTCGACCGTTTCCGCCGGCTAGGCGCGCCGGTTCTCGTCGGCCTGTCGCGCAAATCGTTCATCGGCCGAATCGCCGGCGGCGCGCCGGATGAGCGCCTGATCGGCACGCTCGCCGCCGACGTCGTCGCGCTGATGCGGGGGGCGTCGGTGCTGCGCGTGCACGACGTCGCCGAGCATCGGCAGGCGCTCGACGTGTTCCGGACCTTCGCGGCGACCGAACGGCCGCCCGCGCCGCGAGCCCGGGACGGCCGCGCCGATGTCGTGCTCGCGCTCGGGGGAAACGTCGGCGACAAGGTCGGCGCGCTGCGCCGCGCGCTCGCCGCGCTGGACGACGAGCCCGGAATCGCGCTGACCGCCGCCTCTCGCCTCTACCGCACACCGCCGTGGGGAAAAACCGACCAGGACTGGTTCGCCAACGCCTGCGCGCTGGCGCGGACCGACCTGCCGCCCGAGGCGCTGCTCGACCGGCTCAAGGCGATCGAGACCGAGCTCGGCCGGAAGCCAGGCGAGCGATGGGGTCCGCGCGTGATCGACATCGACATCATCGCCTACGACGATATCGCGCTTGAGAGCGAACGCCTCACCCTGCCCCACCCGGAGGCCCTGAATCGCGCCTTCGTCCTCATCCCGCTGGCGGAGATCGCGCCTGAGCGAATCCTCGGCGGGAGGCGGGTCAAGGAGGCGGCCGCGAACCTCGGCGCGGAGGCGTCCGGCATTGTTCCGCTGGACTGAGCCGGCCAAAGGGGCAAAAATCGAGCTTCACGCCCATTCCCGGCGCCGGAGCCCGATTCATGACCGTCTGGTCGCAAACGTACACGTATCTCGAGGGTCAATGGCTCGAGGGCAATCATCCGATCGTCGGCCCGCGCACCCATGCCTTCTGGCTCGGCTCGAGCGTGTTCGACGGCGCCCGAGCTTTCGAGGGTGTCGCGCCGGACCTCGACCGGCATTGCCAGCGGCTCAACCGCTCGGCGAGCGCCATGAGCCTCGTCCCGACCATGAGCGCGGAGTCGATATTCGACCTCGCGTGGGAGGGAAGCCGGAAATTTCCGGCGGGCGCGGAGCTTTACATTCGTCCGATGTACTGGGCGGAGGAGAGCGGCCACAATTCGTCGGTGCCGCCGAATCCGGAATCGACCCGCTTCTGCCTGTGCATCTACCAGGCGCCGCTGCCGAAGCCGACCGGCGTTTCGATCACCCGCTCGGCCTTCGTAAAGCCGCTCGCGATCACCATGCCGATCGAGGCCAAGGCCGGCTGCCTCTATCCGAACAACGGCCGCGCCCTCATCGAGGCTCGCTCCCGCGGCTTCGATAGTTGCCTGCTGGCGGACATGCTCGGCAACGTGGCGGAGCTTGCGACCGCCAACGTCTTCTTGGCCAAGGATGGCGTGGTGATGACGCCGGTGGCCAACGGGTCGTTCCTCAACGGCGTTACCCGTCAGCGCGTTCTGCAATTGCTCAGCGGCGACGGCCGCGACGTGCGCGAGGCGACGCTGACTTTCGCGGATTTCGACGCCGCCGACGAGATTTTCGTGGTCGGCAATTTCGGCAAGGTGACGCCGGTCCGGCGGATCGAGGGGCGCGATCTTCAGCCCGGGCCGGCGTTCCGCCGAGCGCGCGAGCTCTATTGGGACTTCGCCCATTCGGGCTGACCGGGCGCGCCGGCGCAGAAAGGAGAACGTAATGCCGACTCGATTGACGGTGCGGCTCGATTTCGAGGCCGGGCGCAGGCTCGGCGCCGGCAAGGTGGCGCTCCTGGAGGCGATCGACAAGACCGGGTCGATCTCCGCGGCCGGGCGGGCCCATGCGATGTCGTATCGCCGCGCCTGGCTCCTGGTCGACGAATTGAACCAGCTCTTCTCAGGCCCGCTGGTCGCCGCCCATCACGGCGGGGTGAAGGGGGGCGGCGCCTCGCTGACCGAGGAGGGGCGACGGATCGTGGCGCTTTATCGCGACGCGGAGGCCAAGATGCGCGAAGCCGCCGAGGCCGAGATCAACGCGATCGAGGGCATGCTCGGTCCTGTCGAATACCCGGCGCGCGCCTCGGGCTGACGCCGGCCGTGCGCCCGATCGCCTGGATGCCGCCGGCGCGAGACATTTGGATTTCCTCAGCCGTCCGCGGAGGGAGGTCAGGGCTCCGCCGGCGCCCGTCGCCGCTGAAACAAGGGACCGGCGAACGCCAGGCTCACTCCGGCGCTCGGTTTGCTTTGACGCGCGCGAGGCGCAGCGTGAGCTGGCGCCGTGGCGGGAAACAGCGCCGCGATGGCGGATTTTCGCCGACCAGGACCCTTGCTATTTTCCACTATGTTCATAAATCTGCTGGTCTGAAGCCAACGTAAGCCGACGCAGGCAATTGACTCACCAGTTTTTTTTGCGCGCGCCAACGCTTCTGCTGCGAGAGTACGGTAGTCATAGGCTCCGAATCGGTGAGAGCGGGCGTCGAGGACGGACAGTGCTGACGAACAAGGGGAAGTACGGCCTTAAGGCCATGGTGCATCTCGCCGGGATCGAACCCGGCGCCCTCGCCCAGGTCGCCGACATCGCCGAGACCAATTCGATCTCGAAGAAGTTCCTCGACCACATTTTGACCGAATTGCGCCACGCCGGTCTGGTCTATTCCAAGAAGGGCAAGGGCGGCGGCTACGCGCTCGCCCGCCCCGCGCACGAGATCCGCGTCGGCGCGATCGTTCGGGTTCTCGACGGGCCGCTCGCGCCCATTCCCTGCGCCTCGGTCACAGCCTACCGGCCTTGCTCGGACTGCGGCGACCTGAGGACTTGCGCGGTGCGGCAGGTGATGGTCCAGGCGCGCAACGCCATCGCCGAGGTGCTCGACAATCGCACCCTGGCGGAATTGCGCGCGCTCACCAATCCGCCGGAACTCGAGGACATGTACCACATTTAGTGGCGACAATCTGACTCGCGGTTCCGATAGGACCGGATTCGACGTAGTGCTGCCGTTGCAGATCGCCAACTCGAACGGCGCAAGTGGGCAGGTAAGCGGGCCTTGCCTGTAGACGCGGAGTCCGCCCGAAGCGGGCGTGCGGTCCCTCTCGGGTTCATCTCAAGAAGACGTCGGAAGTCCGTCTCCGTCACTGGTGACTGTCCCTCCTTCGCGCGCTCACTTTTCAGGCATGCCTGCTTTTCGCAACGCTTCCACAAATGTCGGACTCGGGCCGGACGCGCCTGCGTCCATCGCTCTCGCCCGCAGTTCGGCGATCGTCCGGATCTGTGGTCC
>NZ_JBKQOT010000170.1:0-2701 GCF_052145395.1 Roseiarcus sp. | reverse complement strand
CCAAGCTCGCGGGCGGCGTCGCGGTGATCCGCGTCGGCGGCGCGACCGAGGTCGAGGTCAAGGAGAAGAAGGACCGCGTCGACGACGCCCTCAACGCCACCCGCGCGGCGGTCGAGGAAGGCATCGTTGCGGGCGGCGGCGTTGCGCTGCTGCGCGCCAAGGCCGCGGTCGCCAAGCTCAAGAGCGAGAACGCCGACGAGGAGGCCGGCATCAAGATCGTGCTGCGCGCGCTCGAATCGCCGATCCGCCAGATCGTCGAGAACTCGGGCGTCGAGGGCTCGATCGTGGTCGGCAAGATCCTCGAGCACAAGTCGGAGACCTACGGGTTCGACGCTCAGACCGAGCAGTATGTCGACATGATCGACGCCGGCATCGTCGATCCGGCCAAGGTCGTGCGCGCCGCGTTGCAGGACGCAGCCTCCGTTGCGGGCCTCCTGATCACCACCGAGGCAATGGTCGCCGAAGTGCCGAAGGACAAGCCCGCCCCGGCGATGCCGGGCGGCGGCGGCATGGGCGGCATGGACTTCTGAGTCCAAGCGGCTTCACGCGTACGGAAAGGGCGGCTTCGGCCGCCCTTTTTGTTGACTCGCTTTGACGTCGATTGACGGACGACGCGCGCCCGGTAAATGCTTTCGCCGGAGGCGCGTGCCATGTCCTCGGCGAAGCCAATCATTTTCATCAGCTATGCTCACGCCGACGAGCCTGACCCGCCTGAGGAGCCGTCCCAGGGCAAGATTCGGTGGCTGAGCTTCGTGATGAAGTTTCTTTGGCCGGGCGTGAAGGGCCGAAAGTACGAACTGTGGATAGACCGGCTCATGCCAGGGGGCGCGGACTGGAACCCGGAAATCGAGACGCAGCTCCGCGCCTGCGACGTCTTCGTCCTCCTCGTTTCCACGCACTCCACCAGCTCGGACTACATCGTCGACAAGGAAATCCCGATCGTTCGCGAGCGGCAGCGGAACGGCGACGGCGTCTGGTTCTATCCGCTGCTACTCGACTGGACGCCCAAGGCGGGGCTTGAGCGGTCAACGACAAGAACCTTCGTCCGCGCGACGCCAAGCCGTTTTCGAGTCTGTCGCCGAGCGAACGCAGCCGGCAGATGGCGGAGGCCGCCGACGAGATCGCCGACGTTGCAAAGGGAATAGCGGAGAAGAAGGCCGACGAAATAACCCTAACCCTAACGCAGATTTTGGATCTCGCTGAGACGGCGCGGATCGCGTCGGGCAAGCCGGAACCGCAGACCGCTATTGCCGGCCTTCCCGAGACCCCCTACGAACGCTTGGTCGGGCGCGACGAGGACCTGAAGAAGCTTTCCGAAGCCTGGAGCGACGACAAGACCAAGATAATCTCGCTGGTCGCCGAGGGCGGCGCGGGCAAGTCGGCGCTCGTCAACGAGTGGCTGACCCGCCTGCAAGCCGACGGGTATCGTGGCGCGGATTGCGTGCTCGGCTGGTCGTTCTACAGCCAAGGCTCGAAGGAGCGCGCGACCGCAGCGGACGAATTTCTCGACTGGGCGCTGGCGAAGCTCGGCGTGAAACTCGAATCGACCAGCGCAACCGCCAAGGGCGAGGCGATCGCCGAGGCGCTGATGGCGCGGCGCATGCTTCTCGTGCTCGACGGTGTCGAGCCGCTGCAGCACGGGCCGGGTCCTCAACAGGGCCAGCTCAAGGACCAGGGTCTGCGGGCGCTTCTGCGTCGCTTCGCCGCCGCGCCGCCGCGAGCGGATCACGGCCTGATCGTGCTGACGAGCCGCCTCGCCGTCGCCGACATCCAGCGCTTCAAGGACAGCGCGGCCCCGGTCGTCGATGTCGGAAGGCTGTCGGACGAAACGGGCGCAGAGCTGTTGCGCGACAATGACGTGTGGGGGATCGACAAGGAGCTGAGGCAGGCCTCGGATGATTTCGGCGGCCATCCCCTCGCGCTGACGCTGCTTGCGAGCCTGATCAAGGAAACGCAGAACGGCGACGTGCGCCGGCGCGATCATATCCGCGGCCTGCTCGCCGATGCCGACGATCCCGGCCACGATCACGCGAGGCGGGTGATGGAATCCTATGAGAGAGAATGGCTCGCCGCACAGCCGGTCCTGCTCGCCATCCTCTATTGCGTCGGCCTGTTCGACCGCCCGGCGAGCGGCGATTGCCTCAAGGCCTTACGCACGAAGCCGACGATACGTGGGCTGACCGATGAGCTTGCCGGACTCAAAGAAGAGCAATGGCGGCGCGCCGTCGCCCGCTTGCGCGAGGCGCGGCTGCTGTCGCCGGCCGACCCATCCGATCTTGAAGCGCTCGACGCCCATCCGCTGGTGCGCGAATGGTTCGGCGAACGGCTCAAGGCGACGAACGAAGCGGCGTGGAAAGCCGCGCACAGCCGTGTCTATGACTATCTTCGCCGCACGACGCGCGAAGGCACGACGCCGACGCTTGCTGATCTCGCGCCACTCTATCAGGCTATCGTCCACGGCTGCCGCGGCGGGCGGCACCGAGAAGCGCTGGAGAACATCTATAAGAACAGAATCTGCCGCTTGGCACCGGACGGCCTAATCGAATTCTATGCGAGCAAGAAGCTAGGTGCTGCAGGCAGCAATCTTGCGGCAATCTCTTGGTTCTTCGACAGGACCTATGAAACGCCTGCAGGAACACTGAGGCCGCAGCATCGGTCCTGGGTCCTAAGCTCGACTTTGCCCATTTTTGCGCGCCTGTTT
>NZ_JBKQOT010000169.1:0-12670 GCF_052145395.1 Roseiarcus sp. | reverse complement strand
TGCGTCTCTCTCGAACCACGACCGGCATTATAGCCTGTTGAGCGAGTTTATCGCGGCGGCGTCAAATCTTGCGGCCGATTTACAATCACCTCGAACAGATAGGCCAGAAATCCGACTGTAGTGTTATATACCATCCGTCTGGTCTTCTTCTCGGACGGCCAACTCCATTGGCTTCGATTCTTCGGTCCCGCGCACTCGCTCGGGGATCGTCCTTATCCATGACCTTGAGCGGCCCCCGGGCAACCTCCTCATGTTTTGCTCGCTGCGCAGCCAACAACCGGCGCTGCATTTTGTCGCAATGTCCACCAAAAAATCTAATTGCCATGTCTCTTTGCTTCTGACGAAAATTGTGGTCCAAGGGAAAATTCGAATCACACCGGGAGAGAGCGATGTCAGAGCCAAACGACAAGCCGCTAGTAGCGCAGATTTTATCCTCATACCTGTCGAACAATACGGTAGCACCCGTTGATCTGCCATCGGTCATCGAGAGTGTGAAAAAGGCCTTCTCAGGCGCCTCGGAAACGATGTCTACGCCGGAAACGGACGGCGCTTCGAAAAGTTGGGAACCAGCAGTCCCTGTAAAAAAATCGGTCACACCAGAAGCTGTTACCTGTCTCATTTGCGGTGAGAAATTCAAATCGCTGAAGCGGCATCTGCAGGCAGCCCATCAAATCACTCCCCGCGAATATCGCGAGGCTTTCAAACTTAAGAGCGACTATCCTCTCGTTGCGCCGGCCTACGCCGCTCGTCGGTCCGAACTGGCGAAATCGCTTGGGCTGGGGCGCAAGGTCGGCGTGAAGGCCGCTGCCAAGAAGGCGAGCTCAAAACGTCCCGCCCGGAAGGTCGCTGCAACAGCTTAATCGCCGCGTTCGTGGCGGGATCTTTTGCAACAAATTCAAACTGCCCATCCCGCCACCATCCTTGCCACCTCCAGACCTGATCCTGCGAGCGCCGAAATCGGCGACTTCTTTGGCGGACGTTCTTTGCCCGACGGACGAGACCAATAGGTCGAATTCAGTCCGCCGCTGAAGGCTCGGGTTCGCCAATACCGGTCGCTCCCTGTCTTGCGCGCGTTTGGGTCGCTATCCAAATTGCCATTCGGGCATTGCTCGCGGCGATCCAATTTTCGCCAAGACTCCTATCGAAAAGACGCACATATTCTCTTCCCAGGGGGGCAACGATGAAGCGATCGCGTCACCGAGCCCCACCTGGTGTCGTGAACCACTGCCTGGATCTTTGGAGCCTACGAGGCTCCGATCGCCACGCTCGGTTGACAAGCTAAAGTCACAACACTTGGCGCCCTTTCGTGGATCGAAGAAAGTCTGCCCTGATCACAGGGAGAGGCCATGTCGCCTTCGCCGTCAGAATCCTTATTAACGCCGCGCAGCAGCGATCTCGGACTGGCGCGCGTCGCCAACCGGGCTGGCCTCTCGGTCAGCCTTCTGCCGACTGGGGCGATTTTCGCGATCGAGCACGCGGCAGGCATGCGCCGGATTATGATCAACCAAGCCGTCGCCTCTCCCGTCGCCGATGGCATGGCGCGTCTGTTTCTACGCATCGGCGGCGAGCCCTCCGTCCGGTCGATCATCGGTCCCCGCGCCGAGCTTCGATCCGGCGTGGGCGTGGACCGGATTGTCTGGGAAGGAGAGCGCAACAGCGTCAGCCACACAGTCACGCTGTGGCTGCACCCCAAATCGAACGTCTGGCTGTGGAGGGTGGCGATTGTCAACCGGCGCGACAGCGAACTCACGTGCGACACCGTCCTCGTTCAGGATCTCGGCCTCGGCGACCCGAACTTCCTGATGAACAACGAAGCCTACGCCTGCCAGTATATGGATCATCATCTGGCGGCTCATCCGCGCGCTGGCTACGTGGTGATGAGCCGGCAGAATCTGTCGCAGGGGGGCGCCTATCCCTGGGCGGCGCATGGCTGCCTCGACGGCGCGACCGGCTTCGCCACCGATTTCCGCCAGCTGATGGGGCCCGGCGCCCGCGATGTTGACGGGCTGAGGCTTGCCTTCGGTGAGAACCTTCCGTCGCTGCGTCTGCAGTTCGAGACCGCCTGCGCCGCGTTGCAATCCCCGTCGGCGACGCTCGCGCCAGGGGCCGCAACGAGCTGGACCTTTTTCGGAGCTTTCGAGCCCGATCATCCCTCGGCCTCGTCGGATGCGGACCTCTCCGTCGTCGACGCGGCCGAACTGGCCGACGGCGACTATGACCCGCGTCCAGTCCCTCTCTCCGAACCGACTCGGAGTCTGCTGCACGACGCGCCGGCCGCCGTCGCCGACCGGTTGGACCAAGAGACAATTGCCGCGCGCTACCGCAGGCGCATGCACGTCGAGCAAGTCGAGGGCGAGCTTCTTTCATTCTTCACGCCGGGTCGAACGCACGGCCGCCATGTGGTGTTGCGGGACAAGGAGCGCCTCGTTGCGCGGCGCCATGGCGCCTTGCTGCGAAGCGGCGACTCCATGATGCTCGATGACGACCTTCTTTGTGCGACCTGCTGGATGCACGGCGTGTTCGGCGCCCAGCTCACCATCGGCAACACGTCCTTCCACAAGCTCTTCTCCGTCTCACGCGACCCCTACAACGTCACGCGCGCCAACGGGCTGCGCATGCTCGTCGAGATCGAGGACGGCTGGCGCACGTTGACCGTCCCGTCGGCCTTCGAGATGGGTCTCAACGACTGCCGCTGGATCTATCGGCTGGGGAAGCGGACAATTCTGGTCTCGGCGGTCGCCGCGGGCGACGAGCCCGCGATGCAATGGCGCGTGACCGTTGAGGGCAAGCCTTGTCGTCTGCTCATCTTCGGACAGCTCGTTCTCGGCGAGCACGAATTCGCCCATGCGGGCCGAATGGAGGTCGACGCGCGCCGCAAGCGTTTCGTCTTCCGGCCCGATCCGGAGGACCGGTGGGGCCGGCAATATCCGAACGCCGCCTACCATCTGGTCAGCAGCACCCCTCGGCGGGTCGAGGCGCTCGGCGGCGATGAACTTCTCTATCTCGACGGCAGGCGCCGCAGCGGCGGTTACGCCGCGATCCGCACGAAGCCGATGAACGAATTCGTTTTCGCCGTCGTCGGCTCGATGACCAACGGCGCCCAGGCCCTGACTCTGGCGTCGAAATACGCCAAGCCGATCGACGACGCGGCGATGCTGGCGCCGGCGTATCGTTTCTGGCGCAAGCTTACGCGCGCCATCCGCATTGAAAACAGGCGCGAGGACCCGGACGCCAAGGCGTTCGACACGATTTTCCCGTGGCTCGCGCATGACGCGTTGATTCACCTGACCGTCCCGCACGGGCTTGAGCAATACACAGGTGGCGCCTGGGGTACTCGCGACGTCTGTCAGGGGCCGCTGGAATTCCTTCTGACGCTCGAGCACGACGCAGCGGCAAAGACGATCCTGCGGATCGTGTTTGCCCAGCAGTACGAGAAGGGGGGCGACTGGCCGCAATGGTTCATGCTGGAGCCTTATTCAGACGTGCAGGACAGGGACTCGCATGGCGACATCATTGTCTGGCCGCTGAAGGCTCTGTGCGACTATGTCGAGGCGACCGGCGATCTCGCTTTTCTCGACGAACCGATCGCGTGGCGGCGCGAGGACGACTTCGTGAGAACGGATCACGCCGACGCCGTCGCAGTCCATGTCGACAAGCTGTTCGCGACGGTCGTCGAGCGTTTCGTGCCGGGCACGCATCTCATTCGCTACGGCAACGGCGACTGGAATGATTCGCTTCAGCCGGTCGATCCGACGAAGCGCGACTGGATGGTGAGCGCCTGGACTGTCGAGCTCCTCTACGAGCAGTTGCGCCGCTACGCGGAAATCCTGCGCCGCGCCGGGCGTCCGAGGCGGGCGAAGGATTTCGACTCGACCGCCGTCGCGATGCGCAAGGACCTCAACAGGCTTCTCGTTCGAAACGGCGTCGTGGCCGGGTATGGCGTCTTCTCCCCGCAGGGCGGCTTGCCGGAGTTGCTGCTGCATCCAAGCGACACGCAAACGGGACTGTCTTTCTCTCTGCTGCCGATGACACAAGGAGTCATGGGGGGGATTTTCACCAAGCAGGACGCGCGCCGTTGCGTGGCCCTCATCCGCAAACATCTCCTGTTCTCGGACGGCGCCCGCCTGATGGAGAAGCCAATCGCCTATCACGGCGGCCCGGAGACGACCTTCCGCCGGGCCGAATCGGCAGCGTTCTTCGGCCGCGAGATCGGGCTCATGTATACGCATTCGCACCTCCGCTATGGCGAGGCGATGGGCGACCTCGGCGAAGCGGAGGCGTTGTGGGAGGCGCTCATGGTCGCCAATCCGATCGCCGTCACGGACCGTTTGAGCCATGCGTCTCTGCGACAGCGCAACGCCTATTTCAGCAGCAGCGACGCCGCCTTCCACGACCGCTATCAGGCGGGCGCGGAGTGGGAACGCGTCAAGGCTGGCTCGATCTCCGTCGACGGCGGGTGGCGGGTCTATTCGAGCGGTCCAGGCCTCTACGTGAACATCCTGATCCGGCACATGTTCGGAGTGCGTCGCAGTTTCGGCAAGCGGGTGGTCACGCCGTGCCTGCCCGCGTCCCATAAGGGCGCGAAGCTCGCATGGCGACGCAGGCCTCCCTCCGGCTCGCAGCGGCGGTGATGAAGGCAGCGTAGCTCCAGGTCAACCGCTTGGCGGAGGTCTGCGCGCCGGTCGTCCTGTCGAACTGCTCGGAAAGTTCCCGGCTCGCGGGCGTGAAGGCGCGCACGGTACGCATGAATGCATCGCCGCGCGCAAATGCGGCGTCGGCCGGCGCTGCGCCTTTGGCTCCTTCAAGTCCGATTCCGAGGCGCATGAGAAAGCGGGTGTTCTCGTCTGTCGCAGGAAATTCGGCGCCGGAGTGAAGCGCCGCGGCGAGCTTGAAATAGAACTGTCCCGCGGCCAGCGTTGAGAAATAATAGGCGCCGCCGCTGTAATAGGCGTCGCCGGAATAGCGGCCCATCGCGGGCCCCCGTCCGTCCGGCCGGCGGCGATTGATGTCGTATTCTGCGTCGAAGAGGTCCTCCAACGCGGCAAGGGTCGCCTGCGCCCTGGGGTCGAGCACGCTGTGTGTCCCCGACGCGCGCTGAGCGTGCAGCGTGGCGAGGACGACCGCGATGTCCAGCGTTTTCCGGGGATCGCCGTTTGCGATGCTGGTTCGCGAGCGGTAGCAGCTGGATTTCGGGTCCCAGAGCGCGTCCAGGCGCGAAATGATCTGCTGAGCGGCGGCGCGGCATGCGCGAGCGCGCGCGGCGTCTCCTGATTCCGCAAGCCACGCCCCGCCGCGCCCTAGCGCCTCGGCTTGAACGAGCTGGGTGTAATAGTGAAAACCGCGCTCCTCCTCCCAGATGTCAAAGCTCGGCTGGTTCACGCGCGCGAGCGTGAAGTCGATGTCGGCGACAATGAGCTCCCGCAAAGCCTCGCGGAGGCCTTCATCCAGACCTGGCTGAACTCGCCATCGCAGCAGGGCAAGGGCGCGAAGCGGCCCCCCGTCGTTCTGCGGGCGGGACCAGCGGGTGAAATCCAGCGTCCCGTCCGGATTCACGCGGACCTCCGCCTGCACGGCGTCCTCCCTAACGGGGGCGATCTCGGCGTCGGCGCGCAGATATTGGAGGAAGGACGGCTGAACCTTTTTCCTGAAATTGCTCCGCACGAGAAATTCCCGTCCGTCGAGCCGGCTCAGGGACTGGTTGAAGCGCACGAACTCGCGAAATCGGTCAAGCGCCTCCGATTTCAGCCACCCTTCAGCAAGCGCCACGCGCAGCGCGTCGATGACAATGGCGGAATCGCGGAACCAGTGGAAGAAATAGTCGGGATCGGGGTCGTAGGCCGCAAGAACGGGGGAGGCGAGCACCGAGCCTGGCAGAGGAACGACGCGCTGGCCAAATCCGGGACGCTCCTTGATCGTGTCGGTCGCGGAGATGGCGCGCAGCATCTCGCGCGCCGAGAGGCTCGCCTGCTCCTCGATCCATGCGTCGAGTCCGGTCATCGGCCGCACTTCACTTAAAGTGCGGACTGCGGAAGCCGAGCTTCTTCATGCCAGCCTGAATCTCCGGGATTCCCATGAACAGGTTCCAGATGAGCCCGCTGCGGTAGTTCTCGATCATCACGACGATCGGCCCCTGGCTGATCGCCAGATATCTTTCGGCGCGCCAATCGAATTGTTCGCTGAACCCGTCGACGAAGCCGTAGCGCCCCCAGATCCAGTCGCCGAGGTCCTCATAGAAATGGCGTAGCGCCGCCATCGCCGCATCGGGCGCGTAGGCGAAGCTCGCCAGCGCCGCGCTCGGCGTGATGACGCCGAGGTCGTTGTCGGGAGCGTGCCCGGCATAGCCGCGCACAGATTCTCCAGCGGTCAGGCCCCAGCAATCGGGTCCATATCCTTTGTAGCCGTGCGGGTTCCGAAGACAGTAGGCGTGATTGATCCGCGTATGGGCGACATTCTGCGCCCAGTAGTCGGCGTGATTGTCGCTCAATCCGCGTGGATCGACGCCGCAGAAGGAGTAGTGGGTGAAGAAGAGCGGCCCTCCCCAATCAGGCCCGAGCGGGAGCTCGACGCCCTCGAACGTCCGCCGGTTGACGAACATTCGGCCCTGCGCCCAGCCCTCGTGGTAGACCTCCGCTGGAACGGAATAGCGCGGCGCCGAAGCCGCCAGAATGTAGGCGATCAAGCATTCGTTCCAGCCACGGACAGGGTGGTTGAGCGCGAAGCCATTGTTCGGACTCCAGTGCCAAGTGAGTGCGATTCTGCCGCCCTGTGTGTACCAGTCCCATTCCGCCTCCGACCACAAATAGGCGATGCGATCGCGAACATGCTTCTCGTCGGCCGCGTTTCCACCGAAATAGGCGCGCGCACACAGGAGCCCCTGGAACAAGAATGCGGATTCGACCAGATCTGCGCCGTCATCCTTGCGGCTGAAGGGCAACGTCGCTCCGGTGTCCCCATGCATGAAGTGGGGGCATAGACCATGATAGCAGGTCGCCCGCTCAAGGGTGTCGAGCATCAGCGAGAGTCGAGCGAGCGCTTGATTTCGGGTGACCCATTGTCGCTCACAGGCCACGATCAAGGCCATGACGCCGAAGCCGGAACCGCCGATCGCGACAACGTCGTCCGTAGGATCCTTCAGGCGCCCCGCGTGATCGCGCGCAAGCCCGCTTCCGGGATGCGCTCCCTCCCAGAAGTACTGAAAAATCTGACGCTGCACGAGATCGATCAGCGCTTCATCCGAGAGACGTTCTCGGAGCGAGGACTTACGATGGGCTTTGGCTCTTGCGGAAGCAGGCATCGTCGTTAACCCTTGGCGGGGACGGTTTCTGGCGAAGGCTTGGAGGCGCCGGGACGGTCCGATCGGCCTGCGCCCGTGAGGGTCGGACCATGCGGATCGATCACAAGCTTCAGGGTGCGCGTGAACACGCTAGGTTCTATTCGGTCGCGACCAACATTGATCACGCCGACGCCAGTCAGTTCGTCCGCGAGCATCGCTGCGATCCGCCGCCGCCATTCCGGATCGAGAATGTCGAGGGCGCCGTGGATCACCACCCATTTGGGTCTTTGCAGGATTATGCGAGCGAAGGCCACACGCTGCTTCTCTTCGTCGGTCAGCCATCGGTCCCATCGCTCGGGTCCTTCTGATGGCGGAGTCAGATGCCCGAGCCCGACGGAGGCGATCGCGTTGTCGATGGCCTCCACCTCGAATTTGTCGCGCGAATACGGGTACGCGATCGCGTCGTGCAAGGGGCCGGGCGCGACGTACGCCCGAATGGGAACGAACATGATGAGTCGACGCGTCGGCTGCATGATCCTGCCGCTGCCCCAAGGCCACAGCCCGCCGACCGCTTGAAAGAAGAAGGCTCTGCCCTCGCCGGTGTCGCCGGCAACGAGCACGCGCTCCTGGGGCCTCAGCTCCGCGCTCCGTTCACTCAGTTTGATGCAGAAGTCCGGCGCGGCCACGCGCAAATTGTCGAGGAGGATCGTTTCGCCTTTAACCTCCTCGAATTCGATGCGGCTGGCGGAACTGCCAAGGTCGTCCATCGCCAGGAGTGTCTGGCGGAAACTCGCCACGCGCAACAGGGTCGCCCGCCAGTCCGCAATACTGGAGAAATTGTCGACAAACCACCGAAGCGCCTGCTGCACCTGATTGAAGGCGCCGACAACCATCATCAGCTCGCCGAAGCTCATTCCGCTGCGGAAGTAGGCGGGCGCCGCCACGAGGATCGGCGCTGCGATCGTGAACCAGCCATAGCCGGCGGTCACCCATGTCAGCCGGGTCACCGCGCCGACAATCCGCCGCGATACGTCGAGGACCGCATCGAAGACCGCGCCGAGCCGGCGCCTCTCGTCAGCTTCGCCGCCATACAGCGTTATCCCGTCGATCGCCTCGTCCACACGCACGATCGCGGCTCGGAATTCCGCTTCGCGCGCGTAATGTTCGGCGTTGAGACTGATCAGCGAACGCCCGACTCGCCAGCTTAGAAACGAGGCCGCTCCGGCATAGAGGAGCGCGCACCAGACCATGTATCCTGGCAGCTTGAAGGCGCGTCCGTCAAACGTCAGGACCATGCGGTCGGACAGGATCCACAGCACGCCGATGAAGCTCAGGAGCAGAAGGCTCGACTGCAGAAGGCCGATGCCGAGATCCGTCGTCAGCTCCGTCAGATGCCCTGCGTCCTGCTGGATGCGCTGGTCTGGATTGGTCCCCGTCTCGCCGGCGTTGGACAGTCGGAACGCCCGGTGGGGCGCCATCCACTGCGTCATCAGATCGTCGACGAGGCTCTGCCGCAGGATGACCTTGGTCATCTGGTTCAGCCGCATCTGCACAACGTTCAACACCAGCAATACGGCCGCCAACACGGCGAACACGCCGAGCTGCTCGACGAATCCGGGGAGGTCCTTGCGCGACAAAGCGTTGTAGAAAGGTTGATTCCAGGCGTTGAGGCGGACCTGCGAATAGGCGGTCGCTCCCACGACCGCGATCAAGGCGGCGCCGAGTAAGAAAATCTTGTTGCGTTCTCGCGATGACCACAGCGCCGAGAACATTCCCATGAGCTGCCCGTAGACGCCGTCGACGATTGCGCTTGTGGCGGAGTCGGGCGCGCTTTCGGCTCTACTGGATTGGTCCATCGAACGCTTCCCTCCCGGGCTGGGCGCCGCCTTTATGGAGCGTATCTTTGATCAAAGTCGGGTCACAATCTGGGCGACCCTATCCCTCGGGGAGCGAGGTGGAAGCATGGACCGCATTGAGGCGCTGATTGCAAAGATGACGACCGCCGAGAAGATCGGCCAGCTTAATATGGTCGCATCGACGAGCGTTGTGACCGGGCCCGGCGGTTCTCGCGCAACCCATGAAGGGATTCGGGCGGGAGCGATCGGCAGCCTGCTCAACCTCTCGGGCGCGGACAACGTCAGGGAGGTCCAGCGGATCGCGGTCGAAGAGTCGCGACTCGGCGTTCCCCTGCTGCTGGGCCTCGACGTCATACACGGGCACCGCACGATTTTTCCCGTTCCCCTCGCTGAGACCTGCGCGTTCGATCCCGAGCTTTGGGAGAGGACGGCGCGGGCCGCGGCGGAGGAAGCTGCAGCCGACGGCGTCGCCCTGACATTCGCGCCGATGATCGACGTTTCGCGCGACGCCCGCTGGGGCCGCATCGTCGAGAGCCCAGGCGAGGATCCATGGGTCGCCTCCGCGCTGGCTGCGGCCAAGACGCGCGGCTTCCAAGGGAAGGACCTTGCCGCCGCGGATAGTCTCGCCGCGACCGCCAAACACATCTGCGCCTATGGCGCCGTCAACGCCGGCCGCGAATACGCGTCGGTCGACGTCTCCGAGAGAACGCTGCGCGAAGTCTACCTTCCGCCCTTCTCAGCTGCGGTTGCGGCGGGGACCGCGGCTGTGATGCCGGCGTTTATCGACCTCGCCGGCGTCCCGATGACGATCAATGCGCCACTGCTAAAGGGTTGGCTCCGCGAGCGGGCCGGTTTCGAGGGCGTGGTTGTCAGCGACTACAACGCCATTGCGGAATTGCTCAAACACGGCGTGGCTGGCGACCTCCCCGAAGCCGCCGCGCTTGCGCTCAATGCCGGCGTGGACATTGACATGACGAGCAACGCTTATGCGCCGGGATTGCCGGAAGCGCTGAGGCGTGGACTCGTGACTCTGGCTGACGTCGAGGCCAGCGTGCGCCGGGTGCTCAAACTCAAACAACGGCTCGGTCTGTTCGACGACCCCTTCCGGCGCGGCGTCGCGTCGCCAAACGATGGCGGCGGAGAGTCCCGACGAGGGTTGGCGAGGGAGGCGGCGCGGCGCTCGATCGTTCTCCTGACCCACCGTCGCCCTGTCTTGCCTCTCCCTTCGGAAACGAGGCGTGTCGCCGTCGTCGGGCCCCTGGCGGCGGCGGAAGGGGAAATGCTGGGATCCTGGGCGTCGGCGGGCCGTTGCGAGGAAGTCGTGTCCATCCTCGAAGGGCTGAAAGCAAACTTGCCCGACTCTCGGATCGATTATGCGGCGGGCGTCGACATCGAAGGAGAGGATGAAACGGGGGTCGCAGCCGCTATCGACGTCTGCGCGCACGCCGAAATCATCGTGCTTTGCCTCGGCGAAGCCGCCGCGATGAGCGGCGAGGCGGCCAGCCGTACGGACCTTGGGCTGCCGGGTCGCCAGCGCGCGTTCGCCGAGGCTGTCCTCGCCATCGGCAAGCCGGTGATCGTCTTGCTTTGCTCAGGCCGTCCACTCACGCTGCCGTGGCTTTTCGAAAGCGCTGACGCCGTGCTGGCGACGTGGTTCCTCGGCGTAGAGGCGGGCCACGCCATCGCCGATGTGCTTACAGGCGCATACAACCCTTCCGGCAGACTGCCATTGAGTTGGCCCCGCTCAGTCGGACAGACGCCCCTCTTTTACAGTCAGCGCGCAACAGGCCGACCCACAGAGCCCGGCGTCCATTATTCAAGCTCGTATCTCGACGCGCCGGCGACGCCGCAATTCCCGTTCGGCCACGGCTTGTCTTACAGTCGCTTCGTTTTTTCCGACCTCCGCTGCGAGCCGACCCAAGTGTCTGCCGGAGGGACGATCCATGTCTCCGTCGAGGTTCGCAATGACGGCCGGATCGCAGGCGAGGTGACGCTGTTTCTGTTTATACGGGACTGTGTCGCGAGCGTGGCCCGCCCTGTTTTGGAGCTAAAGGGTATTCGTAAGCTCGTCCTGGCGGCCAACGAGAGTAGCCAGGCGACGTGGCGGCTGCCCGTGCAGGACTTGGCGTTCATTGGCCAGAATCTCGAGCCCGTGCTCGAACCGGGGCGGTTTGAAATCCATGTCGGTCAAAGCACAGATCCTGCAGAGTTGTTGACGGCCGTCATTGAGTTGACGCCGTGACCGCGCGGCTGCGAAGATCCACATATTCGAACCACGCCAAGACCCAAGGATGTCTGAAAGGCGCTGACGTTTGAAAGAGCGCTTTGGGACCTGTAGCGGCGGCTACTGGAAGGCAAAGCCTTCTTGGTCCATACTCGACTTATCGGATCGCGCGATCCCGTCGAGCAACAATGGCGAAAAGATTCGAGCCGATACCCTATCCATTCATTCAAGCCGCGCGGTGACGCCTTCTGATCCCAGACGATATTGCGCGGGCGATCATCCGCGTCGCGCGCCGGGATTGAGGTGCATCCGGGAGCGGACTTGGACGCAGGGCTTCGTCGTCGCCAGCCGGCTCGAGATCGGGGCCGGGCGCGCTGAACCTCGGAGGCGCGAGGACGATGGACGACCGGGTTGCTGACCAGGAGAAGCCTCTCCCCGTCGAAACCGATGGGGCCACAGCAGCCCCGGCTGGGGCGCCTCGACATCCCTTCGCCCCGGCGCGCGCGCCACGCTGGCTCGGCGTAGCCTTCCGACTGTTCGTCTTGCTTCTGGTCGGAGCTCTCATCGAAGTCGTCGCACACGAATGGGACTGGTGGGTGGGATCGGCCGCGTTGCAAAGCACCGACGACGCCTACCTGCATGCCGATCTGACGCCGCTCGCCGCGAAGGTTCCAGGATATGTCCGCCAGGTCGCTGTCGAAGACTTTCAGAAGGTAAAGGCCGGTGATTTGCTGGTTGAAATCGTCGATGACGATTACCGCGCCGAGCTGGACCAAGCCGAGGCGAATGTCGCGGCTTCGGAGGCGGCGATCCAAAGCATCGAACAGCAGAAGGTCTTGCAGGAAGCGCTGGTTCAGCAGGCGGAGGCGACGATCCAAGGGGCCGAGGCGGATGTGACGCGGTACCATCTGGAGTCGGTGCGTCAGCAGACGCTGCTCACGGGAGGTATCGCCGGGACGCGTCAGCTCGTCGAGCAAGCGGTCGACAATGAAAAGCGCGCCAAGGCGACGCTCGATCTCAATCGAGCGCAGCTGGAGCAGCAGCGCCAGCAGATTAACGTGCTCGACAGCCAGGCCAAACAGGCCCACGCGACGCTTGGCGCGCAGAAGGCGGCGCGAGACCTCGCGAACATCAACCTCGGCGATACGCGCATCGTCTCGCCGGTCGATGGCATGGTCGGCGAGCGGCAGGTCCTGCCTGGTCAGTATCTCAGCGTTGGAACACAGGTCATTTCAGTCGTGCCGCTTCCCAACGTCTGGGTTGTCGCCAACTACAAGGAGACGCAGATGACCAATGTTCGGGTCGGCCAGAAGGCGC
>NZ_JBKQOT010000168.1:0-5336 GCF_052145395.1 Roseiarcus sp. | reverse complement strand
CTTCGTCGTCTTCCCCGCCTGGCCCGACCTCCTCGAAGCCCTCGCCACCTTCACCATCCCGCCCCACCTCCTCTCGGTCCAAAAAATCGAATGAGAACCAAGCCACAGGGCACTTTTAGAATCGCTGTTCGAGCCGCGTTCCGCCTTGACAGTGTCCCACGCTCCTCATTATACGACCGCTTCGCTCGCGCGCCCCGCGCGCGGAAAGAGCGGCGATTTGCGGCGGGATAGCTCAGTCGGTTAGAGCGGCGGAATCATAATCCGTAGGTCCCCAGTTCGAGTCTGGGTCCCGCTACCAATTTCCAGACCCTTCGGACGGGCCCGCAGCGATTCCGCGCTTGCACAACCTTTCGCAGCATCCTAGCGAGAGAGCAAGAGATCACACGCGTTCCCAGGCGGGCAATCATGAAACTCATTCTGGCGATCGTAAAACCGTTCAAGCTCGAAGAGGTTCGCGCTGCGCTCGATAAGCTCGCCGTGCGCGGCATGACGGTCAGCGAGGCCAATGGCTACGGCCGGCAGAAGGGCCACACCGAAATCTACCGCGGCTCGGAATACACCGCCGCCTTCATGCCAAAGGTGCGGCTCGAACTGGCGGTGCCCGACCACGAGGTTGATCGCACGATCGAGGCGATCCGCGCCGCCGCTCGCACCGGCCAGATCGGCGACGGCAAGATTTTCGTGCTGCCGATGGAGCGGGCGCTGCGCGTGCGCACCGGAGAGACCGGCGACGAGGCGCTGTAAGCGCCGCGCCAAGCTGCGCGAACTCGCACGGCCGCCGCTCTGGCGGACGCCTCATGTCCGGGGCGTCATCGGGGCCATTTGTCGCAGCGCCGATAACCGGGCGCCCTTGGCTTGCTTTGGCCGATATTCTTATGCATCACCAGTGAGAACTAAGCGCAAAGAGCCGCACAAAGCGCGCCCGCCCGGAAACCGCTTGAGGCGCGCCCGAAGCAAGCGGCGAAGGGAGGAGTGATGAAGCTCATCATCGCAGTCATCAAGCCATTCAAGCTCGACGAGGTGCGCGAGGCGCTCAGCGGTATCGGCGTGCATGGCATGACGGCGACCGAGGTCAGGGGCTACGGCCGCCAGAAAGGGCAAACCGAGATCTATCGCGGCGCCGAATACGTCGTGAGCTTTCTGCCGAAGACAAGGATCGAGGTCGCGGTCCCCGACAACCGCGCCGAAGACGTCGTCCAGACGATCGAGTTGGCCGCGCGCACAGGCGTGATCGGCGACGGCAAGATTTTCGTCACCACCATCGAGCGCGCGATGCGCATCCGTACCGGCGAGACCGGCGACGAGGCGCTATGAGACGCTTCGCGGGGAACCCCGTGTCCGCCCGCGCGAGTTGCGCCTCGGGCGCCGCGCCATCGCGTCCGAAAAGTGCCCGGGCCCCATGCCGCTTGCCTTTGTTGAAATTTTGTGCATGACGATCTGAACTTCGGCGCCCGTTTGCCGGACAGCGTAGGCCGCCAGCGAAACGAGGCTGTCCTGCGCGGAAAAGAGGCAAGGGAAGACGGCATGAAACTGGCATCGGCAGTCATCAAGCCCTTCAAACTCGACGAGGTGCGGGAAGCGCTCGACCGCATCGGCGTCCACGGAATGACGGCCACCGAGGTTCAGGGCTATGGCCGCCAGAAGGGGCATACCGAGATCTACCGCGGCGCGGAATACGTCATAAAATTCCTGCCGAAGGTGCGAATCGAGATCGCGGTTCCGGACAGCCGCGCCGACGATGTGGTGGAGGCGATCGAAAGGACGGCGCGCACCGGCACGACCGGCGACGGCAAGATTTTCGTCACGACCATCGAACGCGCCGTGCGGATCCGCACCGGCGAAACGAACGACGACGCCCTCTGATCGCCTTGGTTCGGGTCAATCGGCGGTTCGGATCGTCCTCAAGATCGTTGACGCGCTGGTCGGTCCGCGGGTCTCCTCGGACGAGGAGCGGTAAGCGCTGGACATTGCGCTGCGAATGTGCGGTAAGCGCTGGACATTGCGCTGCGAATGTGTGGGGCGCCCGCGCCTCAGCGCGCCTCCGGGCGATCCTTGATGAAGTCGACGAAGGCGCGGAGCGGCGCGGGCATCAACCGGCCGCTCGGGAAATAGAGGAACGGCCCGGAAAAGCTCATCCACCGGGGCTCGAGCACGGGGACGAGCGCGCCCGTGCCCAACGCAGGGCGGAGCCAGTCCTCAAACAGAGCGATGACGCCGAGTCCGGCGATGGCGGCCTCGATGAGCAGGTCCGACGCGGAGCCCGGCTGCGTGACCGGCGTCGCTGGCGGATCGACCCGTACGACCTCGCCGTCGCGCTCGAACTCCCACACGGGTTTGGCGCCGCTCGAAAACTGGACTCGCAGGCAGCGATGCGCGAGCAGGTCGCGCGGATGCTCCGGCCGGTCACGGCGTTCGAGATAGCGAGACGAGGCGGCGAGGGCGAAGCGCTGGACGCGTGGTCCGATCGGCACGGCGACCATGTCCTGCTCGAGCCGCTCGTCGTAGCGCACGCCCGCGTCGCAGCCGGCGGCGAGCACGTCGACAAAACTGTCCTCGGCAATGATTTCGAGCCGGATCTCCGGATAGGCCTCAAGAAATGGCGCGACGACGGCAGCACGACGCGCGCCACAGCCGACGGGACATTGAGCCTGAGCGTCCCGGCCGGACGGTCGCGAAAGGCGTTGCCCACGTCGAGCGCGGCGTCGACCTCGGCGAGAGCGGGGGCGAGGCGTTCGATCAGGCGGACGCCCGCTTCCGTCGGCGCCACGCTGCGCGTGGTGCGGTTTAGGAGGCGAACGCCGAGCCGCGTCTCAAGCCGACGGACGGCCTCGCTGAGCTTCGAGGCGGAGGCCCCGCTGGCGCGCGCAGCGTCGCGAAACCCGGCCGCCCGGACGACCGCGACAAAAGCCGAGAGATCGCTCAAGTCCGCCGGCATTGTTCGCCCATCCGCACAACCCGTATCGATTATAACGGATTATCGCGCGACAAGCCGGCGCCATATCATGGCGACCGAAGGAACAGGGAGATCGACCATGACCGCCATCGCTTCCGCCGCCGGTTCGTTCCGGCTCGGCGACCGCGTCGTCAACCGCATGGGATACGGGGCGATGCAGCTTGCCGGCCCCGGCGTGTTCGGCCCGCCGAAAGACCGCGCCGAGGCCGTCGCCGTCCTGCGCGAGGCGGTCGCGAGCGGGGTCAACCACATCGACACCAGCGACTTCTACGGGCCCCACGTCACCAACCAGATCATCGCCGAGGCGCTGCATCCCTATCCGGCCGGCCTCACGATCGTCACCAAGGTTGGCGCGGTGCGCGGCGCCGACGCCTCGTGGAATCCGGCCTTCGAGCCGGACGATCTCGTCCGCGCGGTCCACGACAATTTGCGGAACTTGCGCGTCGAGGCGGTGGACGTCATCAACCTCAGGATCATGGGGAAGGTGCACGAGCCGGGCGAAGGGTCGATCGCCCGTCAGTTCGCCGCTTTGGCGAAGCTCCAGGAACAGGGGCTCGTCCGCCACCTCGGCCTCAGCAACGCGACGTCGACCCAGGCGAAGGAGGCGCGCGGCATCGCCGAGGCGGTCTGCGTTCAGAACCATTACAACGTCGTCCACCGCGCCGACGACGCGCTGATCGACGAACTCGAGGCGGCGGGGATCGCCTACGCGCCGTTCTTCCCGCTCGGCGGCTTTACGCCGTTGCAATCAGCGGAACTGTCCGCGGTCGCCTCCGACCTTGGCGCGACGCCGATGCAGACGGCGCTCGCGTGGCTGCTGGCGCGCTCGCCGAACATTCTCTTGATCCCCGGCACCTCGTCGCGCGCGCATCTGCGCGAGAACCTCGCGGCGGCGAAGCTCGAGCTGCCGGAGGCCGCGCGCGCCCGGCTCAACGCGATCGGAGCGGCTTAAACGGCAAGGCGAAGCGCGTCGGATATCGCGAGTCGGCGAAGGATTGACTGCGGCAGATAACTCTGTTAAATAGAGTTATCTGCGAGGCATTCGATGTCTTATCTCTTCAATCTTGTCGCCGCACTGCTGTCGCTCGTCGGCCTGGCCGCCGTTGCGCTCGCGTTCATGCTCGCAAGCCCACTCAAGCGGCCGCCGCCGCTCGCCTCGATCCACGAAGGCGCGATGAAGATCGACGCCGTCGGCTCCCCGGAGCTCAGCCGCTTTCAGGCACGGGACGGAACGTGGCTTGCCTACCGCCTCTATGCGGCGACGAACGGCGCGCGCGACCGCATCGCCATCCTCGCGCACGGGTCCTCCGCCCAGTCGGTCGAGATGAACACGATCGCGGCCGCGCTCGCGGCGGCGGGGGTGACAGCCGTCGCAATGGACGTTCGCGGCCACGGCGCCTCCGGGACGCGCGGCGACATCGCCTATCTCGGCCAGCTCGACGACGACCTCGCCGACCTTCTCGGCGAGCTCAAGAAGGCGAATCCGGTCGAGAGATTCCTGCTAATCGGCCATTCCTCCGGCGGCGGGTTCGCACTGCGCGTGGCCGGCGAGCCCCTCGGGGAGGCGTTCGACAAGTTCGTACTGCTCGCGCCCTATCTCGGCTATCGCGCGCCGACCAATCGGCCGGCGGAAGGTCCAGGTCTCTGGGCTTCGCCCGACATTCCGCGCATTGTCGCGACCCTGGCGCTGGGCCGCTTCGGCATGGATTGGCCGCAGGCGCTGCCGGCGATTGCTTTCGCCAACGCGCCAGTGGCGAAGATGGACGTGACCCCCGTCTATACCTACCGCCTGCTGCAGAACTACACCGCGCCGGAGGACTGGAAGGGCGCCTTCGGCAAGGCCAAGGGGCGCGTTGCGGTGATCGCGGGCGCGGAAGACGAGCTGATGGACGCGCTGGCCTACCAGCGCGAGTTGCCGCCGCTCGGAGTCCCCGTGACGATCCTGCCCGGTGTCGACCATATGGGCGTCGTCTGGAGGCCCGAGGCTATCAAGGCGATCGTCGCTGCGTTGAACGGCTGAGCCGATGCCGAAACTTCTCGCCGCCGGGCGCTGGGCGTTCGCGGAATTCGGCCCGCTGATCGTCTTCTGGGCGCTCGCGTTGACGCTCGGGGTAAAGCCGGCGATTGCCGGCTCCATTCTCTTCATCCTGCTCGACGCCGCGTGGCGCTGGCGAGCCGGCAAGCCCTTCACCCGCCTCTATCTTTTGGTTAGCGCGCTCACGGTTGTCTTCGGCGGGATTGACCTCCTCTCGACCTCGCCGTTCATGCTCAAATACGAGGCCGCGGTCACCAATGTCGCGACCGGCCTCGCCTTCGTCGTCGGGGCGATGGGTGAAAAGCCGATCATCCAGGAGGTCGCCGAGGAGCGTGGCGAAACCATTCC
>NZ_JBKQOT010000167.1:0-4177 GCF_052145395.1 Roseiarcus sp. | reverse complement strand
CTTCGTCGTCTTCCCCGCCTGGCCCGACCTCCTCGAAGCCCTCGCCACCTTCACCATCCCGCCCCACCTCCTCTCGGTCCAAAAAATCGAATGAGAACCAAGCCACAGGGCACTTTTAGAATCGCTGCTCAATCGCGCCGACGTCGAAAAAGGCTCAAAGGATGACGCCGCTCCGCCTGGATTGATCGAACGGCCGCGTTCGAATGCGCTACGGGCTCCCGTCCACCCGGAACTCCTGCGCCTCGACCACGGTCGTGCCGATCATCGTGCGGACGGAGACGCGGAACGGCATCCACACCCGGTCGGCCTCGATCGGCGCGAGCCAGACCTCGAGGTCCTTGTTCTCGGCCATGAACTTGGTCGCGGGACGATTCGCGCTGTGTCCGGAGATTGGCACGTAACGGGCGGCGCACACGGCGACCGGCCCGTCGTAGCCCTTCGCCTTGGCGTCGCGCTCGCCGACGTAGGTGAGGTCGATGTCGAAGCGGGTGTAGCCGTCGAAGATCGGGATTTTCCGGTTGCACGCCGAAGGCGGCGCCATGGCGCCGGAGCCGGGTGCCGGAATCACCACGGCGCCGACCGGATCGACGATGTTCTGCTCGTCGTGCGGCCCGAGCGGAATGCGGTCGGGCTTCTCGTCGAACGGCGGGGCGATGTCGACGCCAGTGACCGCATTGCCGGCGAGCGCCATGCGGATGGTCCGCGTCATCTGCGAACTGGCGGCGGTGGTGGCGAAAGTCGCCGGCGAGACGCGGCCCTCCACGATGGCGCCCATTCCGGTCGAGGCGCCGCGGGCGTTGGCGAACAGCCGCGCCAGCCCGGTGAGCTTGGCGTCAGCGCGAATCGCATAGCTCGACGGCGTGAGCAAGGCGTCGAGATTGGCGGAGCCGATCGGCAGGCCGACGAGCGAGACGCGGTAGGTGGCGTGCAGCATGTCGGCCTGCGCGGAAGCGCAGGCGAGGCCCGCCACAGCCGCCGCGGTCAGTCCGAGCCTTCGTGTTGATCGCGGCGTCATCGTCTTATTCGCTCCAGTTCCGAATCGCGCATGCGTTCGATTTGCGAATATGCGCGAATTCCGGCGCCAATGGGCCCACTCGAGGAAAACTCGCGCGGAGCAAAAAAGTCATGGTCCGAACGTGTCAAGACCTTGCGGCGACGTCGCGGGCGGACATAACATCCTCCCATGGTCGAGACGGTCATCTCCATCCGCCCGGCCCGATTGGGCGACGAAGGCGACATCACCGAGGTGCACGACGAGGCGTGGCGGGAAGCCTATCGCGGCGTGATCCCCGGCCGCGAGCTCGAGCGGATGATCGCGCGCCGCGGCGCGTCGTGGTGGCGGGTCGCGATCGCGCGCCGCACGCCGCTCTTGGTGCTCGAATACGGCGAGTCGGTCGTGGGCTACGTCTCTTATGGTCGCAATCGCGTGCCGGCGCTCGGCTACGGCGGCGAGATCTTCGAGCTCTACCTTTCGCCGGGCTGCCAGGGCTGCGGCTTCGGCCGGCGCATGTTCGAGGCCGCGCGAAAGGACCTCGAAGGCCATGGCTACGGGACCTTTGTCGTCTGGGCGCTCGCGGAAAACGAGCGCGCAGTCGGCTTCTACAAGCGACTCGGCGGCCGGGTCGTCCGGCGCGCGCATGAGACTTTTGGCGGTCAGGAGCGGGAACGCGTCGCTTTCGGCTTTGGTTGAGGCGCTTTCGCCTCTATAAGCCGCCTCGCGCCGCGGGCCGAACGCCTGACCGGAAGCGCGGACCATCCTGGAGCAACGGCCTTGAATCTGAACGCTGTAACCATCGGCAAGGACGCACCGCATGACGTGAACGTCGTGATCGAAGTGCCGATCGGCGGCGAACCGATCAAGTACGAGATGGACAAGGATAGCGGGGCGCTCGTCGTCGACCGCTTCCTCTACACCCCGATGCGCTACCCCGGGAATTACGGCTTCATCCCGCACACGCTGTCGGGCGACGGCGATCCGTGCGACGTCATCGTCGCCAACTCCCGCGCCATCATTCCGGGCGCGATCATGAACTGCCGGATCGTCGGCGTTCTGATCATGGAGGACGAAGGCGGCGCCGACGAGAAGCTTATCGCCGTGCCGACGGAGAAGCTCACCCCGCGCTATGCGAACGTGAAAAACTATTCGGACCTGCCCGAGATCACCCTGCACCGGATCGAGCACTTTTTCCTGCACTATAAGGACCTCGAGCCGAACAAGTGGGTGAAGATCATCCGCTGGGGAGACGCCGAGGAAGCGCGCAAGCTGATCATGGAAGGCGTTGATCGGGCCAGGAAACCCAAGGCCTGAGCGCGCCGGAAAGCGGGCGCGAAGAAAGCGAACGAGGAAGCGCTCGTTCATCGATGCGCGCATCGACGAGACGCAGGCGCTATGCGAGAAGCACGGCGCTTCCCCCTTTCGGACACTCGATGATTTTGGCAGATCAAGGCGCCGCGGCCTCGGCTGAAGCGTCGTGGGATTCCGTCCGGGCGCTTTCGCGACCGATGGGCTGACGCTCTTCACCCTTCGCATGGGCGAGTGGCGTGACCTCGAGTCGAAGCGCAGCCGCCTTGCATCATGCTCTGGCTCAAAGAGGTAACTCAGCACTCCGACCTATAGTCTCGCCGAACCGGCTTCAGCCCGCCGTCGGCGCGCCGAGGAACTGCTCGTAGGCCGGCGAAGACCGCATCAGGCCCAGCCTGACCAGCTGATCGGCGTCCTCGAACCGCATCGATTCCGCCGCGTGCAGCGGGACCGGCCAGCCCTGCTCCACGAGTTCGACATAGGCGCGGTACTCGCTGGCGCCGTCGAAATGCTCGCCGCGACGCGCCTCGGTCACCGCCCGCAGGGGGAAGTCGTCCAAAAACTTGAAGTGCAGCAGGGCGGCGATCAGGTCCGACAGCACGACCGGGGTCATGGCGTGGGTCGCCAGCAGATAGTGCGTGCCCGCCCGCCATTTGACCAGCGGCACCTTGCTAACAGTGGGGGCCGGATAGCGGCCGCCGAGCGCGTTCTTGAACAGCCGCTGGCGCACCCCGCCGTAGAACTGCACCGCCGGGAAGGCTTGCACCTGGACGGCCTGATACGGTCCCGAATCGAAATAGGGGCAGGTGGCGACCAGCGAGCCGCCAGGCGGATGAACCGTCTCCGCCAGCGGCTTGTCGGAATACATGTCTAGCAGCAGGGAGATCACCGCCTTATGGCCGACGCTGTCGAGAAAGCGGCAAAAGCGGTGGATGCCGACCTGGCCGACGTGCGGATAGATGAAAAGCTCGTCCGCATCGATCGTCATCGTCCATTGGCCGTCGCAGAAGGCGTCCAGAATGGCGTTGGTCCAGGTCAGGCCGCACTGGCTCTCGGCGAAGCTGTCCGTGGTCAGAAAGACGTGGATGTCCGGCTGGCCGCGTAGGAACTCGAGCGTTCCGTCGTCGGACCCGTTGTCGATCACCAGGAAGCGGTCGACGCCGAGTTGGCGATAGTGGGCCAGGGTCGAGGGCAGCCGCAAGCTCTCATTGCGCACCACCATGCAGGCGCGCACCTCGCCGGGGCGCTGCGGCACCGTTCGGTCGTCAAGCAGAGGGAGGGCGTGGTTCGGGGCCATCGGGCTCGGTCAGGCTTGCAGATAGGCGCGGGCCAAGGCCCGATCTTGCCGGGATATAGGGCATAAGCGCGGACTTTGTAACTCGGGGATCCACTTGCGGCCTGAGCAGGGCGGTCAGCGGGCCGTGTAGGGCCGACGGGGCGCTAGTGGTTCTCGGCCTTCCTTGGGCCGCCAAGCGCCCGAGGTCGCCACGACCGAGCCTTGCGGCGAGCCTTCAAACTGCGGGGCAAGCTCGAGGGGCAAGGTGGCATCGGAGACTACGTCCCCAAGCCGAAGCGGATGCGCTGCCCAACCTACGAACGCGCCTCGAGGAGGTCGCCGCCGCCGAACAGGCCGTGGACGTCCATTTGCTGAGGTTCGTCCAGAAACGCGATCGCCGCTAGGGTCGCCGATCACAGCGGATCAGCGCCGCTCGCTGTCGCGAGCGTTCAGCAGGCGGCGGGCCGAGGCGCCGCAGGGTTACCTCGGCCCGCTGTTGTCCGACGATAGCGCGTCCCCTAGCCCGAACTTCCGGTGTTTGTGAGCGCAAGTCATGGACGTGACTCGACGGGCGCATCGCGTTCTGCCTACGCGGCGAT